>JBBRUA010000104.1:0-9554 GCA_038248245.1 Pyrinomonadales bacterium
ATTTTGCGAAGGATTTTGGTGCTAATATCGTCGGCGGCTGCTGCGGAACGTCGCCTGAACATTTGCGGCAAGTTATCGAGCGGGTCGGCGGAATGTCGCCGAAAGATCGAAACGCCAAACTCACGCCGTCGGCATCGTCTATATATTTTCAACAGCCGTATACGCAGGAAGCTTCGTTCCTCATCGTCGGTGAACGCGTGAACGCGTCGGGTTCGAAGAAGATGCGTGATCTACTCGACGCTGAGGATTGGGACGGGCTGATCTCGCTCGCGAAATCGCAGGAACGCGAAGGCGCCCATATTCTCGACGTGAACGTCGATTTTGTCGGCCGCGACGGTGTTGCCGATATGCACGAGCTTGCGTCTAGACTCGCGACGGCGGTGAAGATACCGCTCATGTTCGACTCGACCGAATGGGAAAAGATGGAAGCCGGCCTCGAACATGCGGGCGGTAAAAGTTTGTTGAACTCGACGAATTACGAGGACGGCGAAGAGCGTTTTCTAAAGGTCGTCGATCTCGCGAAAAGGTTCGGTGCCGGCATTGTCATCGGTTTGATAGATGAGGACGGAATGGCCCGTTCGTATGACGATAAGGTCAGGATCGCCCGACGGGCCTATAAACAGTCGGTTGAAAACGGCATTCCGGGACACGACGTTTTCTTTGATCCGCTGGCCCTACCGATCTCGACCGGTATCGAAGAAGATCGCAAGAATGCGGTCGAGACGATCAACGCCATTCGGACGATCCACGAAGAAATGCCGGACGCTAATATAATTCTCGGCGTTTCAAATATTTCTTTCGGCCTCAATCCCGCGGCCCGTGTTGTCCTCAATTCCGTTTTCCTGCACGACTGTGTCGATGCTGGCATGAACTCGGCGATCGTTAACGCGTCGAAGATCCTACCGCTGATGCGTTTCTCGGAACTTGAGATCGATACGGCACGCGATCTGATCTACGACCGTAGAAAATTTGATGGCGACATTTGTACATATGATCCACTCGGTGATTTTTCGAATATGTTTCAAGGCAAATCGGCGCAGTCGATAAAGCCGGACATTTCGAATCTGCCGATCGAAGAAAAACTGAAACACCACATCATCGATGGCGAACGAATCGGTCTCGAAGACTCGCTCAAGGAAGCGCTTGAGAAATATCCGCCGCTTGAGATAATTAACGACCTTCTGCTCGACGGTATGAAAACGGTCGGTGAACTTTTTGGTTCGGGACAGATGCAGTTGCCTTTCGTATTGCAATCAGCCGAGTCGATGAAGGCCGCCGTGAAATTCCTTGAGCCGTTCATGGAAAAGGTCGAGGGGTCGAACAAAGGCGTTCTCATACTCGCAACCGTGAAGGGCGACGTTCACGACATCGGGAAAAATCTGGTCGATATTATTTTGACCAACAACGGTTATAAAGTGATCAATCTCGGCATTAAACAGCCGATCGACGAAATTTTGCGTTCGTGGGACGAGACGAAGGCCGATGCGATCGGTATGAGCGGTTTGCTGGTCAAATCGACGCTTGTTATGCGCGACAACCTTGAATTGATGAACGAACGCGGCATAAACGTTCCGGTCATTCTCGGCGGAGCCGCCCTTAACCGCCGGTACGTTGATAACGACCTCGTGCCACTTTACAACGGACAGCTTTTTTACGCACGCGATGCCTTTGACGGATTGCACGCGATGGATGAACTGACGGGCGACGCGGTGACCAAAGACCGAGCTAAGGCGGCCGTTGCGAATGGCAAGGACATAGACACAGCAACGCTGACAGACCCGCTGGACGAAGATATAATCACCGTTTCTGACAGCGAAGACCTGGTCGGCGAAGACGCGAAGCTTGGAAAGGAAGCGGCTCGTGTGTCCACGCGTTCGGCTGGTGACACGACACACACAAATCGTTCCGATATTTCGCTCGTTGAGCAACTTCCGAAGGCTCCTTTCTATGGTTCAAAAGTGGTAGAGATCGGCGATCTGACAAAGGTCTTTGATTTTATTAACGAGACGGCGCTTTTCAAGGGACAATGGCAGTATAAACAGGGCAAAAAATCAAAGGACGAATACGACGAGATCCTGCGGGACACGGTCTATCCGAAATTCAAGGAGATCAAGGCAAACGCGATCCGCGGAAAACTGCTTGAGGCGAAACTGGTTTACGGCTATTTTCCGTGTCAATCGAGCGGCAACGATCTGATAATTTATCAGGACGACGAAAAGACCGAGCGGATGCGGTTTACCTTCCCGCGACAGGCGGTCGAGCAGCGGGGCGGAAAGAACCTGTGCCTCGCGGATTATTTCGCATCCGCGGAGTCCGGCAAGATCGACGTTGTCGCGTTCGATCTCGTCACGATGGGAAAAAGGGCAAGCGAGCATTCAGCCAAGCTTTTTAAGGCAGACAATTACACGGAGTATCTGCTTTTCCACGGCCTTTCGGTGGAGTCCGCTGAGGCACTCGCGGAGATGTGGCACAAACGTATCCGTGAGGAACTTGGAATCGCCGGAAACGATTCACCTGAGCTCTCGAAACTCTTCCATCAGGGTTATCAGGGTTCGCGTTTCAGCTTTGGCTATCCTGCATGTCCGAATATCGAGGATCAGACTAAGCTGTTCGAATTGCTCAAACCTGGGCGGATAGATGTTGAATTGACCGACGAATTCATGCTCGAACCGGAGCAATCGACCTCAGCGATCGTCGTTCACCATCCAGACGCTAAGTATTTCAACATTGAATAACTTAAATCGGATAATACAAAAAAGGCCGGGCGAATTGCGAATCCGCCCGGCCTTTTGGTTAATTCGGTCCCGGTTAGGGGACGTAAGCATTCGGCGTCGGGATATCTCCCGAGGTTCCGAATGTCGTGATCTGAATTCCCGCGGTTGAACGTTGAAGGAACCAGGTATTGGTCGACGAACGGTAAACGCCGGCATCGAATTTGCCATCGCCGTCATAGTCTCCGGCAACCGGCGTATCTGTCGAAATGCCGAACGGGAACGAGAAGAACGACAGATCTTCGCTGCGGAGGATGAACCACGCGCCCGTCGAAGGCCTCCAGTAGGCTACATCAGTTTTGCCGTCACCGGTGTAATCGCCTTGGACCAGTTTGTCGGTTGAGGTGCCGAACGCGTAAACGTTAACTACTGAATCCGAACTGCGACGGATCCACCATTGTCCTACTGACGGGCGGAAGATCGCGATGTCGGCCTTTGTATCGCCGTCATAGTTACCTACGACCGGTATGTCGCCGCTGGCTCCGAAGCCAATGATGTCGGTGCCACCGGTAGTTTTGTTTATGAACCAGGTGTTGGTGGACGGACGGTAGACCGACGCGTCCGCTTTGCCATCGCCGTCGAAATCTGCCGGTACGGGCACGTCCGTGGATAAGCCAAGTGGGAATGCGAAGAATGAGAAATCCTCACTTCTAAGAATGAACCATTGTCCGGTCGACGGACGCCAGACGGCAAAGTCCGCTTTTTGATCGCCCGTATAGTCAGCCGGAACGATCTTATCGGTTGACGCTCCAAATGTTACGGCCGCGTTGCTACCATTAGAGGATCTCAAGTACCACCATTGGCCCGGGCCGGGACGAAAGATCGAAATATCGGTCTTATTGTCGCCGTCGAAGTCGAAAGGTGCACGTGTTGTCGGTGCCAGCGAAGGCGTAACGGTAAAGTTGACGTTCGAAATATCGAAGAAGATGTTTCCTTCGCCCTGGATCCTGATTCGGCCCTGCGAGGTTGTCGTATTCGGTATTGTTACGGTCTGTGTGCCGTCGTTCGGCGTGCTAGCTGCAAGTACCGTCGGGAATGTCAATCCCCCATCGGTCGAGTAGCTGATCGTAACATTCGCCGCACTTACGGGTGCTGCTGTTGTTCCGGCGACGTTCCAGGTTACTGTCTGGGTTGAGTTGCCGTTGAATGTGGTCGCGGTGTTCGGTGCCGTGACAACGAACGGGCCGGAAACTCCGTCAACATTGACGGTCGCAGTTGCCGTGTTGATGCCGCCGCCGCCCGCACGGTTATCACGGACGACGACCTGGAAGGTCATGGTTCGCGTAATTGCCGGAAGAAGTTCACCGGTCAGGAACCCTGCCGTTGTCGTAGGCGGTACATTTGCATTGTTGCGAATATACTGCAACGAAGGGAACGTACGGGTTCCGCCGACGGTTGGTACATAATTTCGGAAAAGAGGTCGCGGAGTGCCGTCTGCATCCGTATTCGGCACGGCGGTTGTAGAACCAGCCGCCAAACCGGCATTGTACTGCTGCCAATCGTAGGTCAAAGTATCGCCGTTTGCGTCGGTTGCCGCCGCCGTCAGTTCGAACGGCGTTGTTTTTGGAATATTGAATGTCGATCCAAGCGGTAACGTCACAACTGGAGGCGTGTTTCCATTCGCGGTTTCAACGTCACAAGTATTTCCGTTGTTTATCTGACTGTAGGCGACGATTACTTCCAGACTACGAACGTGCATCGTGTCGATGCTGTTAGGAGCAAGATCCTGATTGCCGCAAATACCGGCATAAGCCATTATCGTGATGCCGCTGCCGGGTTCGAACGCATTAGTACTCGAGCGGTTTCCGCCGCTACAGTTGCCGCTTGCACCGTTAAAAGTGTGGTTCGCACCCCACTGATGGCCCATTTCGTGAGCAACAAAGTCGATCGCGAATGGATCGCTGATCGGATTTGGCAGGCCGGTCACGCCTCTAGCTTTGTTCCCGCCGCACGGACCGTTCAAAGTGGCAACGCCGCCGCCGCCCGTTGAGAAAACATGGCCGATATCATAATTTGTCGTTCCGATAACCGTGTCGATGTTGCTTTGATTTTGACTAAGCATTGTAAAGCCATCGGAGTTTGAATAAGGATCATTCGCCGTCGTGCAGGGAACTCCGCCGCAGATTTGGTTGCCTGCGTATGTGATCAGATCGTTGTTCG
Source organism: Pyrinomonadales bacterium (assembly GCA_038248245.1). Classification (GTDB taxonomy): domain Bacteria; phylum Acidobacteriota; class Blastocatellia; order Pyrinomonadales; family Pyrinomonadaceae; genus OLB17. Next base: position 4,932 of record JBBRUA010000104.1, read on the forward strand.
CGATTATAACCATACGTAGCGAAAGATCACGTTCATAGACGCCGTTGACGCGATTCATGATCAAAACTTCGGCAGCCAAAGCACCGGCAATAGTATTACCGCCGACCGCACTAGAGTATTCGACCGTTGCCGCCAGGGCGAGACGGTATGTGCGGAGTGTACCGCCGGAGGTGACATCGGCCGATTGGTCCGGGATGCCGCCGGCATTCATCGGGTCGATGTTGTAGATCGATTCAAAGCCTTTCTGACCAACCTCGCAATTAAATGCGTCCAGTTTCGGCAGGTCCCGTTTGTAGTAGCTCACATAATTATCCACATCTCCGACAGCGTAGGGATCGACCATGACCGTTCCGTTAGGAGAAAGGATCATTGCGTGAAAACCGGTCGGCAGGTAGTCAAGTCGTGCGGTAGCGGTCGGGTCGTCTATCCCCTGTGCACTGTAAGTGCGACCGAGTTCCGGAAATTTGACAAGCAAGCCCGGCTCAACGATCAGCGAATGCGAGATCCGGAATTTGCTGAAGGTCCCGTCGGGCATTGGCAATTCGAGGATTGTTTCTATCGCGGACTGCGTAAATTCCTCAGGAGCAGAGTCTAAAACGCGATCAAGGTTTGTTTTGTTTAGTTCAAACGTCTTGTAGGTATCCGGTGTCTGGGTACGGCTCAGCGGTCGTCGGCTTAGTTCAGTGTCATCAACCTGCTTCCAAACGTGCTTGTCCGATGGTATCGATGAACCACTGCCTGCAAGTGCAAGCAACATCAGAAGCCCAGAAATCACATAAAACTGCCTCTTTTTAAACATAACAAATCTCCTTTTACGAACAACTCTCGAAAATCATGACCGGATCGCCGAAACCATATACCCGCGTAGAAAAGCTTTAATTGTTGGGATCACTAATTAATTTGAAGACGATGTAATACGCAGACGTTAGAATACGAAAAAAGGGGTCATTTGTCCAGAAAAAACCCTAACTTTGGCGAAGTTATAGCGCTGCGAAAATGATAATATTAAGTTTTGCTTATGATCGAAGAGTCGTTACAAGAAAAAAACTCAACCGCGTTGGCTAGCGTAGCGAAACCGCTAGTTCCTACTTCTGCGGAGTTGGATGTTTTAGGTCCGATGGACAAAGCCGGTTTCCGCTTGACTCACTGGATGAATCTCGGAGCGGCTAAACGACTGATGACATTCTTTCAGCGGCATATCGGATCGCTCTGGATCTACCTTGCAACCTACAATTTAATGAATGTTTTCGGCATTGAGAAGGTCGAAAACTCGGATCCCGCCGTTCCGCTTGTGCTGGTTGCGAATCACCGTTCGTTCTTCGACATGTATACCGTATCGAGTGTGATATTTCGTCGAACAACGCGTCCCGTAAAATTATTCTTTCCGGTGCGGGCGAAATTTTTTTATGACAATCCGGCGGGTTGGTTGGTCAATTTCGTGATGGGTTGGTTCTCGATGTATCCACCATTTTTCCGCGAAGACCGCGAGGTCAAAAAGCGTGAGTTCGACAAATATTCATTGCGCCGCCTGATTCAGCTGTGCACTGAGGGTGACGGTCACGTTATCGGATTTCATCCGGAAGGGAAGCGGAATCTTGAGGGCGGCACTTATGATCTACTTCCTGCACAGCCGGGCATCGGGAAGGTGATCTATGCCGCTCACCCGCAAGTGATTCCCGTCTTTATCGCGGGGCTTGGGAACGACCTGCCAAAGCAGATACTCGGAAACTGGCGAGGCGGGCCGAAAGTGCGCATTTGGTTCGGTGATCCTGTCGATCTGTCCGAATTTTACGAAAAAGGAGATCGCCTGCGAACCCACAAAGAGATCGGCGATCATTTGATGACAAAGATCGGTGAACTTGGTGAGATGGATCGGGAAAAATTCGGATAGATCACACCTTTTTTCGATTCCGCGTTTGAGAATTACACTATCGACCACGTGGAAGAAACGTCAACATTACAGAACGAAACGGCAGATAAGCCGATACTTGAGATGTCGAACCGCCGGCGATGGGCGGTGACGATCGGTGTCATGACCGGCATGGCTATCGCCGCTCTCGAAGCTACTATCGTCGGCACTGCGATGCCGACCGTGATCGCTAAGCTAGGGGGAATAAATCACTACAGCTGGGTGTTTTCGGCATACCTTGTGACCTCGACGGTCACCGTTCCGGTTTGGGGCAAGCTGTCCGATCTATATGGACGACGGCTTTTGTATCAGATCGGTATCGGAATATTCCTGCTCGGAACACTGCTCTCCGGTTTTTCGCAGTCAATGACGCAACTGATCACCTTCAGGGCGATCCAGGGACTTGGGGCCGGAGCACTCGTCCCGCTGGGAATGACTATAATCGGTGACACGTTCACCCTGAAAGAAAGAGCGAAAATGCAGGCCTATTTCAGCGGTGTTTGGGGACTGTCGAGCGTTATCGGCCCGGTTATCGGCGGTTTTATTACCGATCAGTTGTCGTGGCCGTGGGTCTTCTTCGTCAATGTTCCCATCGGCGTTGTCGCCGCGATAATTATCGGAGTTTCGCTGAAGGAGCCGAAGAACACGCAGAAACCTGTCATTGACTACGCCGGAGCGATCTCACTGATGCTCGCGATCAGTCTTCTGATGCTGGCGTTGGTGGAAGGCGGAAATTCCGTCACCGCCCTTTTTGCACCGCAGAACCTGTTACTGTTTGCCGGCGGAATTATTTTGCTAGTTATATTTGCGATCGTCGAAACGCGAGCGAAGGATCCGATCATTCCATTTCAGCTGTTTCGTAACCGAACGGTCGCGGTTTCTGTCGGGGCCGGATTTCTGGCCGGAATCGCTATGTTCGGTGCGATCTCATTTATTCCGCTTTTTGCTCAGGGAGCGTTGGGAATGACCGCGACGAAGGCCGGTTCACTATTGACGCCGCTGATGCTGAGTTGGGTGATGATGTCGATCATCGGCGGCCGTCTGCTGCTGAAGGTAAGCTACCGAACGATCACGCTGATCGGTCTTGTCGTTATGACAACAGGCTTTGTCATGCTCGCGATGTTCGGACGGCAAACTCCACAGTATTTTCTGTATATCGACCTCGTCCTGATCGGTTCTGGATTAGGCTTAACGATGCTTACGCTTTTGATCGCTGTTCAGCAGGCTGTCGAACGTCATCAGTTAGGCGTTGCGACATCGCTCAACCAATTCTCACGGGCAATTGGCGGTGCCTTCGGCGTTGCCATCATGGGAGCAGTTCTTACCGCGGGGCTAGCGGCGCAATTGCAGTCGGTTGCAACAACTCCGAATAGCGCCATCACTGTCGAGGAAGCGAAAGCTTACGCCTCAAACCCAAACGATCTGATCGATCCGCAGGCCCGAGCCACAACTCCTCCAGCGAAACTGAACGTCCTTGAAGAGGCAATGGCGTCAGCCGTGCGGCCGGTCTTCTGGGTCGGGGCGTTAGTATGTGTGCTCGCACTGTTTGTCGCCTTTTTTCTGCCCTCGAGAAGGATCGATAGCGAAACTCGCGAGGTATCAGACGACTGCGGGGAATCGATGCTAATGGCAGAGCAAACGACGATCAATGCCAGGAACCAACCCCGGGCTGACGCGGAGTTATAGATTTCTCCAAAGTTGTGGGTTTCTCCTCGGTGTCGTAGAAGTCAAAACTGGGCGTCTTGCCCTGCTTGATTTGTTCCTGCCACAGTTTGATCGCGGCCAACTCCTCAGCGTCGGTGACTTTTCCATTCTTATCAAGCCACATTCCTTCGGCAAGACGAAGAAATTCTAGAACTGAGGTCTTTTCACCGGCTTTAAGTAGGTCAAGAGCGAGGTCGAAATTTATGTCGAAACCGTAATAGGATTTTTTCCTCAGCGGCGCACGGATCGAAATTAGCATGTGCTCTTTTGCTTTCTCTATATTATTTCCGCTTAACGCGACACGCCCCAGCACAGTGTTGCCTATATGTGTAGCATCGACGTAGCTTCCATCATCTTCGCTTTGGCCAAAATCTAGGATCAGCTCGGTCGCGAGTTTCTTTGCGAGATCGCCTTTTTTCAGGTCTATGGCGACCGTGGGTAGATACTCCAGCAACGAAAGCCGTGCGGAGTCGCGTTTATCGGATCTCTCTTGCTTTATCAAATCCATTGCGGTCAGCCCGTAAGCAAGTTGTGCGGTTTGTCTCTTGGATTTATCGGCCTCTGTTTCATCGTCAGAATATTTGATCGGGAAACTGTATAAATTAGAGAGCAATAACGGATAACGGTATTCACTGGCATCTATCTTCATACCGTCTATGAGAAGTTTCGCAGCCGTTTCGCGATCGCCGGCCTTCATCAATTCGAAGGTGTTGAGCCTGATCTGAGTTTCATTTGGCCGATTACCTAATTTTTGTAACCATGCCTTCGCAAGGATCTTATATTCGGGTTTGTCGGTGTTGTAAGATTCACTGCCGGTCGCTAAACCGTCTGACGGATATTCGGGTCTATTCTCAATTAGCCAGAGTCTATGCCTTAGCCTCGCAGCCGTGAGGGCGGGCGTTTCTTTTTGCTCCCATGAGGCATAATGCGTGAGAAGTTTGATCCGCGTGTCCATATCGTCCGGCGTTAAAACTAACTTAGCCTCTAATTTCTTAACAGTTTGAGCGGTC
>JBBRUA010000105.1:0-9493 GCA_038248245.1 Pyrinomonadales bacterium
ATTTCGAAAGGAATTCATCAAGCAGAAATTGTCCATTCCCACGGTTCTGAACTTCCTGATTGACCGCGATGTTATAAATATCCGCATCGACGGAGTTTTCGTCATCCGCCGCCGGAACGATCCGCCCAACGATGAAACCGACCGTCGCGTTTTCTTCAGATTCAAGCCGGAACATGACCGACCGCGGATCTTTCAATTCATCTAGATAACTTTGCGCCGACCAAAGACTGAGATTCGTCGCCTCCGCAAGTTCGATCAACGCACCAATGTGCGACGTCTCGACACTCCGGATGCGGCTTTCGTTCATAAATTAGCGGGTTTAGCGATGAACAGTGGCTCGCGCGTCTGGGGGACGCGCTTGTCCAACGCAGCAGTAGGTAGACACGCAGCGAGACCGCCGTCGATGGTTTCGGGAGTGACGACAATATTGTGCTTCGAAAGTTCCTTTCTATCGAAAATCTCCGATGAGATCGCGGTTGGTTCATCCAGAGGGCATATTTCATCGAAGTTCTTTAGAAACCTCTGCATGCAGACCACTCCACGTCCGACCGGTACCGCCGTCAAAATCGATTCCCCGTCCGGGGCCTGCATCGCCATCGCGTGAAGTATCGAGAACCTCACCAGGTCAATATTTAACGCCGTCGCTAAACCCATCGCCGTCGCAAGACCGATGCGAATACCGGTAAAACTTCCGGGACCGACTGAAACTGCTATTCGAGTTATGTCTTTTTTGTCGACCTCACTCCGTTTTAGGATCAGATCTATGTTTGACAACAGATCCTCGGCACGCGAAAGACTGCCATCGCCAGTCCATGCACCGATTTGTTCGGTTTCACGCACAAGGCACAGACTCCCGCCGCCGATCGCGGATTCGATAGCAAGTATGATCTGTGGGTGTCCCATGCTTTATCTTAATTTCGTGCGAAGCGTATTAAGCAGATTTTTCACCAACGGAATGCCGCGCTTAACTATCGTGCCTATCTGATAATGAATTCGCGTCGGGGCGTCGAAGCTACCTTCCATATCAACGGTAGCATGTATCGGGTTTGGCGGAATCCGCTTTTTGATCTGTTTTATGAGATCACTCCGATTTCCCGCGACATAATACAACGGCAGGAGTCTCACACCACTCGCCCATTCGCGTTCGACGGCGTTTACGAGCCAAGGAGGCAAGTCCTTTGCTTCATCAGCGAACGGCAGGTCGTCTATCTGAAGGCCGAAATACTTGTGAGTCAGGCCGATGACGCAGACTATCCAACGTCGTCGGTGTTTGCTTACTACATTAAGGCATCGATGCCAATCGAAATCCGCCGGTCGATTTGCAACAGCATAGTAGGTGTCCCAGAGACGGTCGCGAAACCACCCGCCATCGATGAGCCAATGTACCGCCAAGACGCGAAGATGGTCTTCCGGCGATAAAATTCGAATTTTCTGGTCATTTAAAGCTACGAGTCGGGAGTCGCGATAGAGTTGATCCCATGGAAGGGTGTCCAAATGCTTCAACTCGGGGTGAAGATCAAGTGCGAGACCTTTCAATTGACTAGCCTCACGAATGCGATAAGCTGAATCAATTTCCTTTAACGAAAATGCCAGGTCGATGTCGGAATAATGGCGAAACTTTTCTATCGGATATTCCCTCGCTATCGCCCAACCCTTTAACAGTATCGGTTCTAGGCCTTCTTTCCGAAACATCGAAACGGACTCGATGATCGACTTTTCCATAACCGCCGACTGCAGTTTGTGCCAACGTGAACTATCATCGTTGCTCTGTATTGGGAGATTATCGATCACAATGGCAAAAGAGTAGCAGAGATGTACGATCTCCACTACTCCAAACGCATCTCAGTTTTTGATTCGTAGTGCTGCTAAGGAGCACAGACGCCCGAACCGTTGCAAATCGTGGTAGAAGGACATCCAGCTTGGGCAGCGCAAGCTGCAGCATTAATGCAGGCACACGACACGGCCGCCATAGCGCTTTTTGGTGCCACAAGCGAAGCAATTACCGGTAGAGCGACCATCGAAGCCAGACCGATCTTCTTCAGAACGTCCCGGCGCGATTGACCGGCGAAACGGGATTCGATCCCCGCTTCGAGCAGACCGTTTTCGTGAAGTTGATCGATAGCCAGCCAAACAAAATCTTCGGTCACGCGACCACCGTTATTGGCCTCGAACTCCCGAACGATATCTGTTACAGAATTCTTGCCATCGCAAGATTTCCATACGAACGCAGCGGTTTCATTAAGGCAGTGAGCCTTGTTAGTGTCCATGTCATAGACCAAAACTTCGTCTGGCATTTCCTGAACGACAAGCCCCGTAATGCGGGCCATGGGATTCTGCGAAAATTTCATTATCTCCTCCAATCAAACAAGTGTTAACCACCAATCAAAAATAACATTTTAGCCTAAAAAATTGTCTTGTCAACAAAATCTGCGATCTCATCTACGGTTTTTTTTGCCTCGCCTCTTAAGGACTCTGAGATTATGGCACTTTTAGCAACTCTATTCAATACCTCAAGCGTGAACTTTGACTTAAATCTTAACGATATCGCTTGCGGAATCATTTTCATTAATCCATTTCCAGGACTCAACCTTTGCGGTATAAAGCGTGCGTTGGCTTGATAGCGAAGTAGTAAGACGTGCGTCACCCGTATCGGGTATATTCCAATGTTTCCTCCGATCGATTCTGCGGATACATCGTTCCGCCGAAATCCGTCGGTAAAATCCCTCAATGAAATCAAACGCGGAAACGAATGCAGTTGTCCCAATTTATCGAGAATTGCATATTCATCCGAGTAATAGATCGCTCCACGCTTCACGAACTCGGCGACGAGCGTAGATTTTCCGCTGAAACTGTCAGCGGGAAAGATGATCGCTTTCCCGTTCCAAACAACCGCTCCCGAGTGCATAAAAACAAGATCGACCGCATGCTCGGCTATAACAAGGCGCACCATGGTCTCGAAAAAGTGTAAAAAATTAGCCTCCTCTCCACCCTCGCTAATGTATTCACCGTCGAGTTCGATACGCAATTCACCTCGCGGCTTTGTGATCGAGAAAATATAAATGGCCTCCGATCGGTGAATTTCCGTGAGGCGCCCTAAAAGTGCAGTGCGAATAGAAGATTCTACCTCGCCCAGTAACTTGATCTCCGAACAATCGACAGCGACGTTTACGCCGTATGATTGGAAAGAAAAACTTTTCATCATCGCTAGTATAGCTGGTCTTATTCAGGTTCTGAGGTTCGAGTCCGTCTAAAATAAACAAAGAGTAACGAAATAGTCATCATCGCAACTATTGGAAAGACATAGAATTCCAGGCTTAACGATCCAGAAACAACAAATGCAGAAGGAATCGCGATGAAGAATGCAAACAAACCATACAAGAGACTAACTCGCTGGTGGGAAAGTCCCGAAATCACAAGTTTTTGATAGATATGTTGCCTATGTGCCTCCCATACCTTCTCTCCGTTTAACAGTCGCTTTAAAAGCGTAAATATTGAGTCGAAAACAAAAAACCAAACAAAAAGTACCGCAATCAAGGGCACAAGACCGATATCGTCCTTCAGGTGATGCAGAAAGATAAACGGAATTGCGGCAAACGTATAGCCCAAGTACGCACTTCCGGCGTCACCCATAAAAATACGTGCTGGCTGCCAATTATGAATTAAAAATGCTGCACTAGAGGACATAACCGCGCCGCCGATTATTATAACCGCCGGGGCGTCAGCCGAATATCCCGCGATAAACCAACCTAGTCCCGCGACGACCGCTTGGATTCCGGCGATACCGTCGATACCGTCCATAAAATTATAGCTGTTGATCAGCCAAACGATCCAGATAAACGAAAAAGCGATCCCGAGGAGACCTAAATCAACGGTTTGCGCATAATACGGAATGTATATCGCGGTAAAGTAGCCATTATCATAGAGTAAAATACCGGCTGCGATGCCGTGGACGAGAAAGCGCCAGGCGACCGAGACCGAATAGACGTCGTCAAGTGAACTAATTATGACTATGAGCAAAGAACCGATCAGATAGCCGTACGATAAATTGTAGCCAAAGAGCCACGATGCGGCGACATAGGCAGATGCAGTCACGATGCCGATAACGAGGCCGCCGCCTCGAGGTGTTGGAATTACGTGGGAACTACGATCGTTGGGAATATCCAGAAGTCCCTTTTTCAGCGACCAACGCCTGAACAGGGCGACGCCGAAATACGTCGTGATGAAAATAAATGAAAGGACTAATATCAGCAGCAAAATGTATCTTTTCCTAATTTACGGTCAGTTCTTTAATGTATTTTGTTAAGGCCAAATCGAGTGAGTATTTTTTAACCGCTGACTGTCGAGCCCTCGAACCAACTTCCAAAAGGCGATCGCGCTCTCCGAGTATCCGATAAATCAAGTCAGTGAGAGCATCGGCATCACCGGCCGGGACGTGCCAGCCTGCCTGATCTTCGTCGATGACGATGGCGAGTTCACTGTTATCTTCAGTTAGTGCGAGCATCGGTTTTCCGGCGGCCAGTATATTATAAGTGCGGCTCGGCATCGAAACGCCGCGCATTTTCTTGACCAAAGATACCAAGGCGACGTCGCAAGCGTTTAAGAAAACGATCTGCTCAGCTCGCGGTTTGGGAGGCAATATCGTTACATTTGCGAGGCCTCGATCCTCAACCGAGCGTTTCAAGGCCGATTCTTTAACGCCCGTGCCCAAAAAGATGAAATGAATGTCGCTATCGTTCTTTAACCGGTCGGCGGATCCAATGATCGTCTCAATATCGTTCGGGTAGCCCATATTCCCGGCATAGAGAAAAACAAATTTATCCTGCAGCCCGAGTTCATTCAGCAATTCATTTTCCTTCCTCGGCGTGGGATGAACGGTCTCGAGTTCCGCCCAATTCTGGATTACGGCGATCGGAATATCGAGACCCTCCGTTTTCGTCTTGATCAGCATCTCCATATCTCGTCCGACGACGATGATTTTGGATGCGTTCTTATATAGCCAACGATTGCAATAGTTGAGCACTGTTGCCAGGATTGACCTTTCGTGAGTCTTCCCTACCGCAAAGAGGATCTCCGGATAGTTATCATGTATCAGCAGAACATACTGAACCCCCCGAATTAATGCTGCGAATGCCGCGACAAATGGTAGTGACGGGGGAGTCGTGACAACCAGTACGCGATCGCCGCTCCGGAATTTTGCCAAACCCTTGAAAAAGATCGCAATTCCCAAAGTCAGCATATTGATCAGGCGGAAAGGGATGACATTTTTATTGAGTGTCGTTCCTCCGGCCCGGTAAATATTAACTCCTTTTCTGATCTCGTGTTTTGGTGCTTTGGTTCCCCGTGCTGAATAATTCGGCTGTCCACATAACACTTTCACGGCAAAATGATCGGTCAGTCCCTCAGCGGTTTTGGTAAGGTAATACCCGGTCGAAGTTTCCTCAGGATAATAGAGCTCACTTACAACCCAAAGAGTCTTCTTTGTTTCAGTTTGTTTAATCGAAATGTCGTTTGATCCGCTTTCCAACATCTGCCTGATTTCTAACTATTTTTAATACTCGATGAAAGAGCTGCTTTTAACACTCTGGCCGTCGCTTCTTCAATACTCGTGTTTGAAAGCCATTGCTGGGCGTAAGTCCGGGCCGAGGAAGCCATTTGGTCAAATTCGCCTTGGTCCATTTCAACACAAGCGTTCAGCTTTCGAACCCATTCCTCGTCATTTTTTAGCGGGATCTCCCATCCCGCTTTTTTATTGACGACTCCGCCCCAAACTGTTTGATCGCTAATAAGTATCGGACACCCCGCAGCAAGGCTTTCAACGAAAACATAGCCAAAATTCTCATTAAGGGTTGGCAGAACAAAAAAATGGCTATTGCATAACCGATCTAATCCTTCGGGATACGAGACGCTTCCGACGATATTAGTTTTTATATTCAAGGGCAGATCATTGATGGCATTCCGGCATTCGTTCCAATATGCCTCATCTTCATGCGGCCCGACTATATCTACGAAAATCTCCCCAGATTCGCATTTCGCCAACATCCTCAAAAAATATAGTAAATTCTTTTTCGGAACTATTCGCGACAGAAAAATAAATCGCACCGAACCGGCTATTTTGTGCGGTTTTTGGTCAACAGCGAAGTCGGGCAGAATGTTCTTCGGGGTAAGGTCAGGCGCGACCATCGGAGAAACTCCCGGTCCGACAATATTGCGGATCTCAATTACTTCCGCATCGGTCGAGGCTTTCCATATTACGTTTCCATAAAGGTTTCTAATTTTAGCGAAAGCCAGGAATATCTTCTTCTTAAACGCTTTGCTCGCCAAAGCCCCTTTCGAAAGTTCGCCACATGGAGCGATCACTACTGGAACACTACCTGCCAATCCTTTGCGTCTGGCCATCAAAAACTTTATCGCGGCAGTCGCGAAAACACTATTTAGGAATACCAGGTCCGGATCGACCTCAGTTACAATTCTGGTACAGGTTGCAACGGACAGGTCTTCGGAGGAAACGTAATAAACCCGGCAGTTGCCGAGGTCATTCCAGTCCCCCGTTTTTACCGATTTGAAAGGTTCAGTATCTCCCGGGCTGTCGTAATTTCGGGTTACGAGGTAAAACTCGTAGCGATCCGAAAATCTATCGACGAGATTGGCGACCGTCCACATTCCTCCGCCACTTTTCACGCTTGGAAGATAGTACTCGCAAAAAACAAGTATTTTTTTGGTCGTGACTGAACTCGGCGACATATTGCCTGTCAATTAATGATGGACACGTAAACTTGTGTGACCGAGCATGATCTTACTAACGACCTGCGAAACGTTGTCCATCAGATATTCTTTTGGAGCTGTCCACGAAGCTGGTTGAGCTATCGCGAGTTCGACGGCACGGACTATCGAATCCGGTTTCGCGCCGCTCAGTATATTGCTGCCGCATTCGATGGTCTCTGGGCGCTCGGTAACATCGCGAAGCGTTACATTAGGAATACCGAATATTGCACACTCCTCCTGAACCGTTCCACTATCTGTCATCACGGCCAAAGAATTTTTCTCAAGCTTTACAAAATCAAAAAATCCGAATGCATTAAGAAGTCTAACCTTCGCAGATGCGGGAGCAATTCCGAATTGATTGATCTTCTCCGCCGTTCGCGGGTGAACACTAACCAGTATTTCCTTGCCGAATTTCTCGGAAATTTCCGAGAACGCTTTGAAAATATCTACAAGCCGTTCAGGAATATCGACGTTCTCGGCTCTATGAAGAGTGACAAGAAAGTACTCGAAAGGCTTTACATTAAGTGTTTTTAGTATTTGGCTATCTTCTATCTTCGGCGAGAAGTAATCAAGAACTTCTTTGATCGGATTGCCGGTGACATAAATTCGGTCGCGTTCGATGCCTTCACGGACGAGATTTTCTTTGCTCCGTTCGGTGTAGGGCAAAAGAATCGTGCTCGAATGATCGATGATTCGGCGGTTTACTTCCTCCGGGACGCGGTTGTCATAGCAGCGATTTCCGGCTTCCATGTGAAACACCGGTATCTGCCGTCGACAAGCGGTGATCGCCGAGAGGGCACTGTTAGTGTCGCCAAGGATGAGTATTCGGTCCGGATTATGTTCTGCGATGGCCTCGTCGCATTTTGTGACGATCTGACCGATCTGGTCTGCAAACGACGAGGATCGAATTCCGAGATGGACATCAGGCGTGCGGACATCGAGGTCGCGAATGAATATATCGCTGAGGCTCTCATGATAATTCTGGCCGGTATGAACAGTTACATGCTCACAGTGCTGATCAAGCACCTTCATCACCAGACTCAGCCGGATGATCTCGGGCCGCGTCCCGAAGATGGTCATTATTTTCATAAAGATGTTATTTACCCGATATGAATCTTTCGATCTCGGTGCTGGCCCCGCCGAGCAAAGCTTTGAGCTCGACGATTGAGACGTTGTTATCCTTAGACGAGTATTCACTGCTCAGAACCGGCGTGAAATCACCTTCTTCTCGCAGTTCCGGCAATACCGGCAAGATGACGTAAAATCCATTGGCCTCTACTGTCCGGAAACATTCTTCCTCGGAAACCATGATTTCATGGATCTTCTCGCCGGGGCGGATACCGGTATAGATGATCTTTGTTTCGCGATCGCCCATCAGTGCTTTGGCGACGTCGGTTATATTTGCTGCCGGAACTTTCGGTACGAACGTGCATCCACGTCGGCCTGAACTTATCGCTTCGAAAACCGTATCGACCGCACGGTCGAGACTTAGCAAGAAGCGAGTCATCTCTTGCATTGTGATCGTCAACGTCTGGCCATTCTTGATCTGTTCGACGAAGAGCGGAACGATCGAACCACGCGAAGCGATCACGTTGCCATAGCGGACACAGTTGAACGTTGCCTTACGCGAGTCGCGGTTTGCCTCCAGCAAGATGCGTTCCTGCAAAGCTTTTGTCATTCCCATTACGTTTATGGGTTTGCACGCCTTATCGGTTGAAATACCGATGACCTTTTCCACGGACAAGTCGTTTTCGCGAATCGCCCGGGCGATGTTCTCGGCACCGCCGATATTCGTCATCACGGCCTCGTACGGGAAATATTCGCAGGACGGGACCTGTTTCAAGGCCGCGGCGTGAAACACGATGTCGGCACCACGCATCGCCGTCAACAGGGACGAATAGTCGCGAACATCGCCGATGCGGAATTTCAAGAGATTCTGTGAATTCTCATAAATGACATCGTCTGTTGCGGTTTCGCGATTGAGGAAGTCGAGCCGCATGTAATGCTGCTTGGCTTCGTCACGAGAAAAGACCGTGATTCCGGCCGGTTTACCCATTTCACCGGATAACAGGCGGCGAACGAGCGTTTGCCCAAGCGAACCGGTGCCGCCCGTCACTAAAATTTGTTTTCCTTCGAGTTCGTTCATGTTCTAAAACTATCGTATGGCGTCTGATCGTCTGCCATTCTCCGTATCATTTCTTCCCAAGCCAACGGCTTGAATCCCGTTGCTTCGTTAAATTTGCTTCCGTCCAGGCTTCGATCGATCTTCAGCTCGTGCGAAAGTGTGATCGTGATCGAGGCGTCGTAATATCTATTTATCAGAGTAAGGAGATCGAATTTATTGATCGGATCAGCAGCAACATGATAGAGACCGCTAAGTTCTTTATGCTCGATAAGTAAATTTTTGATTATATCGGCAAAAACCGTAGTTGGAAAGCCCGAATAGATCGCATCGACAAAACCTTTGGCCGAACCGCCGCGATTAGACAAAAACCACTCGATCAGGCTGTGCGAAGAGTCTAGTTCCCTGCCGATGATCGAGGTGCGGAGTGTCAGGCAATTATCGGCGATCACTTCGCCGAGATTCTTGCTCTTCCCATAAAGATCAGTTGCGTCCGGTAAGTCGCTCTCGGAATAATTCCCTTTCACTCCATCAAAAACGCAGTCGGTGCTGATATTTATCAGTCGGAACCCGAATTTTGCGGAAAATTCGGCCAGACGATTTGGAAAG
>JBBRUA010000106.1:0-9483 GCA_038248245.1 Pyrinomonadales bacterium
AGACTTCAAGGCATCGATCTTTTCGTTGTCTTTACTGTTCGTACAAACCAATGTTGGGATGTCCCGAGCAGTGACCACAAGTTGCGAATCTAGCGGAATTCGAAGCCTATTGTCGAGAATAACTCGAGTAAGCTTACGCCGCCGAAGCTTATCGCTTCGGTCAGTGAGGCTTGGATCATCGACAAATGCTGTGTTCCCACCGATCAAAATTGCGTCGTACTCATGACGAAGGTTCTGCACGCGATCCCGCGCCTCATTACCCGATAGAGCGGTCGATACGCTGTCTGAAAGCGAAATGCGTCCATCGAGCGACGTCGCGAGTTTTAGGTGCACAAACGGTCGGTGTTTTGTGTGCCAGCAAATGAATTTTTCATTAAGTTTGGCCGCTTCGTCGGCGAGGTGTCCGATGACGACCGCGACTCCCGCTCTCTTCAAACGCTCAAAGCCCTTGCCCGCGACAAGCGGATTCGGATCTTCAATGGGACAAACAACGCGTTTGATGCCGGCCTCTATTAACGCTTCGGTGCAAGGCGGTGTTTTTCCATGATGATCGTGCGGCTCGAGAGACACATAAGCCGTTCCACCTTTGGCGAGATTACCAGCATATCCAAGGGCGACTCCCTCTGCGTGCGTGACATTATCGTAGATGTATGTGCCCTCACCAACGATCTCGCCAGCAGCGGAGACAATTACACATCCGACAAGCGGATTAGGGCTGACAAGTCCAACGCCCTTAGACGCAAGGTCCAAAGCCCGACGTGAAAAATTTATGTCTAGGTCTTCGGTCATTTAGTTAAACAAACCGTTAACATAGCTTTCCGGATCAAATACCATTAGATCATCGACTTGTTCACCAATGCCGACATAGCGAATAGGAAGATTTAATTCTTTCGCGATCGCGACCGCGATTCCGCCTTTAGCGGTTCCGTCTAGTTTCGTCAGAACAATTCCGGTCACGTCTGCTGTCTTCATAAACTGCCGAGCCTGTTCGAGGCCGTTTTGTCCGGTAACGGCATCAATGACCAAAAGTGTCTCGTGCGGAGCTCCCGTAACCTCCCTGGCTGAGATACGCTTCATCTTCTCAAGTTCAGCCATCAAATTGGCTTTGTTGTGCAAACGTCCGGCGGTATCCACGATCAAAACGTCAGAACTACGTGCTTTCGCGGCCGCAAGTGCGTCGAACAGAACAGCGGCAGGATCAGTTCCTTGTTTTTGCTGGACAATCTGCACTCCTGCTCGGTCCGCCCAGATCTCAAGCTGATCGCTCGCGGCCGCTCTAAAGGTATCGGCCGCACAGATGAGCACATCATTTCCTTCATTTTTAATCCGTTGGGCAAGCTTACCTATCGTCGTTGTCTTGCCGACCCCGTTAACGCCAACGACCATTAAAACATACGGCTTGATAGATTCGTCGATGGTTCGTTCATCCGCGACACCACGCTCGGTCGAATGACGAAGAATCCCCAGCAACTCTTGACGCATCGCCTTTTTCAAGGCGTCGAGATCGTTGATCTCCTGACGCGAAACGCCCCGACGGATGCTGTCGAGTATCTGCATCGTCGTCGTGACGCCGATGTCCGTCGATATCAGCATTTCTTCGAGTTCATCTAAAAACGCTTCATCGATCTGCTTTCGCCCTTCGAAGATCGTGTCTAGTCGATTGTTAATCGAGTGCCGCGTCTTCTCTATAGCCTTCGAAAAACGAACACTCAGTTCCCGCTCGATCGCTTCTTCCTGAGCTTTTAATTCCTCTACCGATTTGTCGAGACCGAGAACCGAGCTTGAAAAAGTATCTTCTTTTTTTCTACGCCAAAAGAAAGCCATATAAATGTTAACTACTCCAACCTAATAAACTTAAGAGTATAAAAAAATATCGCACGCTGAACAACGTGCGATATGTTTCGGCAATGGTGAAATGCCGGTGTTTGCGAAAAAGCTTCAGTTTGTCAGAACTTTTATAGAGAGCGAAACCAATCGTACACGAACTGCTCTTGCGTTGGTTCGGGATTCAGTTCTAGGCTACGAGTTGGATTTGGGCTTTTGAGCTTTCTTCTTCCATCGCTCGAATCGCGGCCATCTGACGGACGATTCCATTCGCAATCTCGCCATCATCACATGCATTCACCAATGCCTCGACGACGTCGGACTGATAACGTGTGCCGACGAAACTTCGAATGCGCTCAAGGGCGGACGGCAGATCCATGCCCTTCGAGTAAGGACGGTCGATCGTCATAGCGTCGAACGTGTCGGCGACGGAAATGATCTTTGCCTGCAAAGGAATCTCGTCCCCTGTCAGGCCTTGAGGGTAGCCTTTCCCGTTAACCATTTCGTGATGCATGTACATTCCAGGCAAAAAGTCCTTCATCGCCGGGATTTGAGACATTATCTTGTACCCACGCTGAGGGTGCGTTTTCATTATTTCATATTCTGAATCCGTCAAGGCTGAGGGCTTTTTGAGAATTGAATCATCGATAGCGATCTTTCCGATGTCGTGCAGTAAAGCACTCATTCGCAAAGTATCGAGCTCGACTTCGTCCATTCCCAGGCGTTTACCCATCGCAACAGAAATGCGGGCGACCCGTTCGGAATGACCGCGGGTGTATTTGTCCTTACCATCAATTGCCGCCGCGAGAGCCTTAACCGTCCCGACGAAAAGTTCGCGATTCTCGGCCGCCGCTTTCGCTAGATTAACTATTTGTTCCTCAACCTTATCGGTCATCAGGTTAAACGTTTCACCTAACGTGCCGATCTCGGTAATGTTTTTCGTTTCGACCCGTGAAGTGAAATCTCCCCCCGCGATCAATTTTGCAGCATTCACTAGCCGCAGAAGCGGTGCGGTCATCATTCGGGAACCGATAAGACCGACAATTAAAGCGAATGCTGCAAACAGCAGACTAATGAGCCACGTCTGATTCTTCATTTCGCCAACCGACGCAAGAGCGGTTTTCTCGTCCTGCATCGTGATGACGCCAAATTTGTAGCTGTCGCCTATCGTCGCAGTTGAGTATGCACCGATCATTTCGTGGTTCTTATCGCCATATTTCGCCGTAAACGGCACGAGAGCAGACTGAACTTGACTTCCTGATTCGATCCATTCCTGGACGATCCTGAGCTCAGTCATAGGTTCTTTGGCTGATGCGATCGCAGGGTCCGGATAGAAAACGGCGGTTCCCTTATCATCGACCACGAAGGTTATCGGGAGTCCCGCTTTCCAAAGTTCCGACTCATTTGCGGCAGCCATGCCAACGACGCTCTGCGATACAGCTTGAAGTGAAGCCACAGCAACGATTGTTGCCGCCTTCTCCCCGTTTAAGATGACATCGCTCGAAAAGGTCATCACGGACTGCCCACTGCCGTCCGTCTTCTTAGATTGTCCGACCGAGACTTTGCCGATTTTAGAAGATGCCGCGACATCGGCTGAGATCGCGTCAACCTCAGTTCGGTTTAACGCTTCGGAGCGAAATACCGAGAATGATTCTTGAAACGTCGGATTTACGGAAAGTGCGAGCAAATCCGGGTTTTCTTTCAAAATGGCAGCCAGCTTAAGTTCCGTTTGTGGCGACGATATGATCGCTTGGCTATTCGCAAGCTCTAAGGCCATCGACAACCCAGTTACTACCGAAGTAAAACGTTTGCCGAAAAGCTCTATTTGGCGCGTTTTGTCCTGTACGAGCTGTATTTGATATCGGTTTTCGGACGCACGCAGTTCGCGTCCGCTCCGTTCAGACAAAAACCAGCCCGTCAGCACAAGCGGCAATAGTCCGACAAATAGCAGAGTTACAATGACGAATACGATGAGACTAATTTTTTTTGACTTTGGAGGCATTTGCGGGAAACGCGAAAATAACTCGCCTTCACTAGTCTAGAGCAAAACCTACCTAATGGTCAACAAGTTTTAACGAAGGTTTATTTCGAATGGGAACTGCATTTCTTTCCGCGATACAGTATCTGCATATTGGCACCAGCGGTTCGGTCCTATAACCTTGGTACCGAAAACTAGTATAATATCTGCTAGACAGGTTAAATATTCGACCTTTATTCCGTTTCTATTAAATAGACCAATGAGCCGAAATCATTTCGAATATCATCGAGGCCACCGGATCGGTTGGCTGCGGGCGGCGGTTTTAGGCGCAAATGATGGAACAATATCAATAGCGAGTTTGATCGTCGGAATCGCGGCGGCCGGCGCGAGCCGAAACAGTATTTTGATGACCGGCGTTGCTGCACTGGTCGCGAGTACAATGTCGATGGCCGCAGGGGAATATGTTTCGGTTCAGTCACAAGCAGATACGGAAAAAGCCGACATCGCTCGTGAAAAGGCTGAATTAGATTCTTATCCTGAAGCAGAAGCGGCAGAACTGACTGCCATCTATGTTGAGCGAGGGTTAAGTGACGAGCTCGCCGCTCAGGTTTCTAAGCGAATGATGGAAGTGGACGCTTTGGGAACTCACGCTCGCGAGGAATTAGGAATTACTGATGCCCTACGAGCACAACCATTGCAGGCTGCTTTCGCGTCGGCAATATTTTTCGCTATCGGTGCCGTAATCCCGCTCATCGCTGCACTCATTTCCACTGAAGCCTGGATCGTCGAAATAACCGCAGCAACCGCGTTGCTCACTCTCGTCACCCTCGGCTCACTCGCTGCCTATGCTGGCGGCGCTCCCATTATCCGTGGAGCCGTGCGGGTCGCTTTTTGGGGAGCACTTGCTCTAGCGATCACGACGTTGGTCGGGCGATTATTTGGAATTGCGGTATAGGACAAACTAATCTCTACAATCGACGGCGACTATAATTTTTTGACGATTACTAAAGTAATGTCATCGTTTGGCGCCGCAGTTCCTGTAAAAGAGGACAGGGCGGATTCGACCTTATCACGAACCCCTGAAGCCGACGCTTTGACATTCTCCCGTATAACTTTCTCGAGGCGCTCCATTCCAAATTCGTCTTCATTAAGATTGTTCGCCTCCGAAACGCCATCGGAATAAATAACGAGAACGTCGCCGGAATTAAGTTGAGCCTGAGCTACCTCATACTGGGCAAAAGGCATGATTCCGAGGGGTAGCCCGCCGGATGGGAGCTGTTCGATCGTACCGTCGGCACGCCCAATCAGCGGCGGATTATGACCGGCATTGATGAATTTTAGACCGCCGTTCGTAGTATCGAGTTCGGCGACGAAAAGTGTAATAAAACGATTTGCCGGCGTATTCTCTGACAAATAGACGTTGATCGAGACTATCATTTCCTCGAGCGAAGTCTTCGCCGCGACCTGAGCATGCATTGCCGCGTGAAGGCTCGACATTAAAAGTGAAGCCGAGGTTCCCTTTCCCGAAACATCGCCGAGAGCAACCAGCATTTTGCCGTCATGCCTCGGAATAAAATCGTAATAATCGCCGCCGATCTCATAGCAGGAGAACGATATTCCTTGAAACTCATATCCGTCAACCATTGGCGGACCTGAAGGCTGGAAACGCTGTTGGATCTCGGTCGCGAGTTCCAGCTCACGTTCCATTCGCTCCCGATTGATCCGTTCATCCATCAGGCTCGCATTTTCAACGCGTATCGACGCAACAGAAGCCAAAGTCGTCAGAATGTCTAGATGTTCCTCCGCAAATGTTGACTCGTAGGTTGGTGAATCGGCGTATATTAATCCAAAAACATGACGTTCGTCGACGCTCAGCGGCACCGCAAGAACAGAGCGAATTCCCTGCAAAACTATCGTCTGGCTCGCAAACCGCGGGTCCTGTTGGGCGTCGGACGTTAATACCGCCTTTCCGTTTTCTACGACCTCAGTCATGATATTGCGGCTAATGCGCACTTCATCCGGGGTTTCGTCTTTGCCGCGAACACGAGCAACCTTGATCTGCATACCGCCGTCGGCTTTTTCATCGCGAAGCATTATCACGACGCGCTCTGCTGGAACGGCTTCGAAAACAAGCGAAGCGATCTGGTTCAGTGTGTCATCGAGCCCGGTCGACGAAAGGAGCGTTACGCCAACCTTGCTAATGAGTCCTAGAAGGTCCGTTCGGCTTGAGAACTGTGAATCCAGGATCTCAGTCGTTGGATTTTTTCGTCCGGTTAGGGCTATCGTTGTCGACGGGTCAAGTTGGCTAGTACCCTCAGCGATGAAAGTTGCGTTTAGATTTCGTTGGATCCCTCGGTCATCTTCAAAGCGGATGGATGTCTCGCCGATCTGAATTTCGCCGCCTGAAAGGAGTGGCGTCGGTCCGGCGACTGGATTACCGTTATATTTCGTGCCATTCGCGGAGCCTAGATCATGGAGCCAGTAAGCGTCGCCTTCTTGTCTAACTTCGGCGTGTAGCCTGGACGCGAACGCGTCGGGTATACAGACGTCACTTCGAGCGGACCTCCCGATCGTCGTCCGAAGTCGTGTCAACGGTAACTTATTATTAGGAAAACCGGTTTGTCGAATCAGCAAGTGTGCCATGATGAAAATCTAGACAGCACGTTTATGTGCTCTAACAACTGTTGTCCCGGTTAAAAGATCATGCAGGGTGCGCCCACTCGAATTAACCGCCGCCAATAAGAATCCGAGGCCTAACGTGGCCAGGGTCAGCAGGTAACCAACGGTTTGCCGCACCAGAACAGCAAGGACGCTAACCGGTGAACCGTCATTTTTCACGATCCGAATTCCCGTCAAAATCATCCCAACCGTTTGGCCCGTTATGAGTGGCAGTAGAACCGTGTTCGCACCTGCCAGTATGACAGCTAATAGCCATAGCGTTCTGTCAGTAAACATGCCGAAACCGCCACCTCCGATTAACTTATCGGACAGAAGTCCCGCAAGCGGCAGTGTAAGCAAAACAATATAATCGACCAATACGGCACCGAAACGCAGCAAAAATGGCGGTTGGAAATCGATCGGAGCGAAATCCGCAGATTCGGCCGTGTAAACCTTTGTTTTCTGTTCCGCGCGCGGTAATTCCGCGGTCATTGAAGGCATAAATGTAAATACTAACCGACTATAAAATGTAACGTTGTGTCGCCAACCCGAAGTCTGTCTCCATTTGCCAATGGATGTGGCTGGTGGGGGAGCAGTCGCATCGTATCGCTGACGGAAGTCAATAAGATCGTACCGTTAGACGAGCCGAGGTCTTCCACCAAATAAGTTTGTCCGTCACGCCATATTTTCGCATGACGACGAGAGATCTTCGTCTGAGGATCATATTTTGAAAGATCCACCTCAGGAAAAATATTTGACATCGGATCGCGGCGACCGACGAGATTTTCCAGTTTCTCTATCGCGTAAGCGGGTGAGTCCAACTCACTGGTTCCAACGAGAACCAGCTTTGCGCTTCCAGTCGAATGCGAGGAGTAAACCTCAGAATGGACACCATGTTGCGCAAGCGGTTGCTTTGAACCGCAGAACGCACAAAACATGTCCGTCGCAACTATTCGCTGCCCGCAAAATCCGCAGAAAACGACCTGATTTGACAAACTAACCGATTGCGGAACCTCGGTGACTCCAAAGGTTATCTGCCCGACCTTTAAACTCTCTAGATGATCCGCAAGCACCGTCTTCATCTCTGCAGCAGAGGAGAAACGAGCATCAGCGTTATACTCAACCGAACGCATTAGGATACGCTCGATCTGGTCTGAAAGTTGCGGATTGATCTGACGCGGTCGCGGATTCTTCTGGAAATCGAAAATAAGCAGTGGATTGTTCTGTGGATCAGCTCCAGTCAGGAGATGGAACATCGTTGAGCCGAGGCTGTAAATGTCGGAACGCGGTTCCACATTGCCGCTGAATAACTCGGGCGGTGCATACCCCATTGTACCGACCGCGGTCACGCCCTTTTCCTGATTCTGATTGATCGAACGCGCTATACCGAAATCGATAAGCATAGTTCGTCCGGAATTGCCGTCGATCATTATATTCGACGGTTTAAGGTCGCGGTAAACGATTGTTGAAGGCAGATTGTGTAAATAATCCAGAACATCGATGACCTGCAGAGCCCATTCGACAACAGTGCGTTCATCAATGCGGCCTTCGGGAGCAGCTCGCAAACGTCCGGCGAGATCACCACCGGAAATGTATTTCATCACCAGATAAAATCGGCTTTCTTGCTCGTCAAAAAAGTAATCGTAGATCGTCGGTATCGACGGGTGGTCAAGCGTCGACAGGATCATGGATTCGCGCTTAAAATCATCGATCGCTTTTTCTTGCTGCTCTTCCTCAATGTGCGACTGCACCATCTCCTTGACGGCCCGTGTAACCCCGCCGAGGTTTCGGTCGGTCGCTAAGTAAACCGCACCCATACCGCCGCCGCCGATCTTTCTGACAATGTCATAGCGATTGTTCAGGATCGTACCTTCCAGTAGAGGCTTCAAACCTGACTTTCGTCCGTCCGTGTCGACCGTCCCCATACCAGGTGTGGTATGCGAACTAGGTTTGTCAGCAACCAAGTCATCGCCGGTGTCGGCTACTGAAGGATCCTCGCCGGAATTCTTATCCACCTGGAACTCAACATTTCCAGAAAACGTCTCGTCAACCGCTTCTTCAGTAACCGCTCCCTTTTCTTCCTTTTCAGCTAGAGACTCAAAACCTTCGATCGAGGGTGGAGTAATATTTGTTTCCTCTAAAGCCGTCTCCGACTTCTCATCGGCCGATGAGGGCTCGTTCGAGATTTCATTCGAAAATTCGTTCGAATCTTCATCTATCTCGTCATTTTGTCCATTTTCGACCCGTTTAATTTTATCATCGGGATCTGACCAATCGGACTCAATTAGCGAAACTTCCTCTTCTTGCTGACCTGACTCATCCATCTCTGCGTCAGCGACTGTCAAAGAAGAAGAGGTGGTCGATTCTACTTCATTCAAATCGGTTCTGGGTACTTCAGACTCTTCGTTCGTTTCGCTTTCTATATTTGGATCTCCATCCTCCTCAGTTGGATGATCTTGTTCTTGTTCTTCGATTGCCATCTCGATTTCGGGAACGATTTCAAGTGATTCGTCCCGATCGATCAAATCGACTTCTCCGGTGGGATTTTCGTCGGTCGTGAGAAGTACTGGTGTGGATATATCGGATAGACCTTCTTCCCATTCAGGATCTTTGTCAGCAGAAAAAAGATCCGTTGCCCGCTCATCGCTCGACTCTACATTTTTCTCGGTCTCGATTATAAAATCGCTCGCAGTGGTTTCAAATTCGATAGGCGCGGTCTCGACCAGGATACTTTCTTCTGTGTGCGAGGCTGCGTTGGTAAAAGCATCATCTGAAACGGGTTGTGCGACGAGCCTTTCAGACATTTCAGGTAATTCATCTGAGTAGGTAACAGGCGGAATAGCAGAGATGACGATCGTGCTAGCAAGCGGATCGTCACCAGGACCAGTTTCGTCGGGTAAGGGCTGCGAGACACCGCAGTATGGACAAAATAAATCGTTATCCGCGACCTCTGAGCCGCATTCGTGACAGTACTTCATTGAACGTAGAAGTTCCTTTAACTATTAGAAAGATGAAAGCGTAAA
>JBBRUA010000107.1:0-9450 GCA_038248245.1 Pyrinomonadales bacterium
ACATGCGGAAAATAGATGTCTCGTAGCTGATACTTTTCGTCGAAATTGACAAGCAGACTGCCATTGCCAACTGGAATGTCCCTCATAAAAAGTTCACTATTTCATGTCGAGAGCCTGGTCGACAGCGGCGTCAATGTCGCGTCCGATCTGCGGACTAAATCCTACAGCTTTTTTAACGATTTTACCTTTTCGGTCCAAGATCAAGGTTTGAGGAATGTCGTCACGTTCTGAGAAGATGAACCTCGTAAGTTCATCCTCGGGGTACGCGATCGGGTAATCCATTTTTGTTTCCTTTATAAACGCGGCAATCTTCGGACGATCTTCTTCGCCTCCGACGTTGAGACCGACGATTGCAAGATTTTCTCCTCCGTGCTTCGCGAGAAGGGCATTGAGGTGTGGGATTTGCTCACGGCACGGCGGGCAATACGTCGCCCAAAAATCGAGTATTACGACTTTTCCGGCCAGATCTTTTAGTTTTTGGTCGCCGCCAGCGGCGAGTTCCCAGTTCATTTCGACCAGCGGCTTGGACGGAGGCAAGGGCACGTTAGTCTGCGGAACTTCGTTGATGGAGACGGGTCGATTAGAAACAGAAAGAGGCGGTGCGGCCGGACGACAAGCAGCCACAAGTAGCAAGGAAACTATAAAAAAATTAAAAATAACCAGACGCATAAAAGGATAATCGTAAATTGTTAGAGAGCGTTTGTAAAAGCGAGTAAGAAGCGATTTGCGATCTGATAAAATCAGATTACCATCAAAAGCATGATATATCCGGAAAAAATATCCGCGCGGCTGTCGGTATTGGAGCGTTCCAAACCGCTTCCCGGAGCGACTGCAAGGGGCGTCGCCGCTAGCTTTCGTTGCGGTTCATTTATCCGCTTTTTTTTGGCGGTCGATGCGGATTCATCGGTGATTCGGGAAATTTGTTTTACTTCAAACGGCTGCGGCTACATGGTGGCAGCCGCTGATATTCTGGCTGAATTGCTGTCAGGCCGCGAACTGACGGATCTTCGCGGGTTGAGTGACGCGGATTTGCTTTTTCAGATTCGCTTGTATGTTGGTGCAATAGAGCCGGGCCGCTACGAATGTATCGACTCATGTTTAAAGTCGGTCCACTCTGCACTCGGTGATCTGCGAGCGTCGAGAATCGAAGAATTTGCGGGAGAAAAGGCATTGATCTGTAGCTGTTTCGGTGTGACCGAGGAACGCATCGAGACAATCATTCAATCGGGAAACATCGACACAGTTGACGACGTTTCGGCTGAATGCAATGCCGGGCGCGGTTGCGGATCATGCCGGATGATGATCGAGGAGATGATCGATAATGCATAAGAGTAAATATAGATTCGGCATCTACTTTTATCCTGTCTATGCTATAATTTTGGCTTTCGACCGAAGCAAATCGGAGAATATTCCTTAAAAGCGAAGCGAGTGACACACCGCTGAAGAACGAGTTTTTTATCCTCAATGGACGGTCCTGCCAGTTTGATTCTATTATTAGCCGCCGAGAGCGAAACCGTCTCAGAGGTTCCGACCCTGCTTGTTACCATCGGGAAGGTGTTCGGGGTGTTTTTGCTTGTGATGGGAAATGGTTTTTTTGTTGCTAGCGAATTCGCATTGGTCGCCGTCCGAAAGTCACGAATCGAGGCTTTAGCTGCGGAAGGCGATCCGGCCGCGAAGCGATTGCTCGCGATGCTGAATAATCTCAGTGCCTATATCTCCGCAACTCAGCTCGGCATTACGTTATCATCACTTGGACTTGGCTGGGTCGGTGAGCCCGTGGTCTCGGCACTGCTCGACCCTTGGCTGATTTATATTGGCGAAATCACGGGTGCGGCGTTTCTTGCCTCTGGCCCTATCCTGCACACGATCTCGTTCACGATCGCTTTTTCACTCATAACCTTTCTGCATATCGTCTTTGGTGAACTGGCTCCGAAAACTGCGGCACTCGAGTTGTCGGAACGCGTCTCATTTTTCATCGCTGTGCCCCTGCAGCTTTTTTACACGGTCTTCAGTTATCCTATCCGCGTTCTTGATTGGACGGGGACGAAAACGGTTCGCATTTTTGGGTTGAAGGCCTCTGGCGAACACGGATCAAGCTATACGGAAGACGAGATCAGGGGACTTGTAAAGCTTTCTCAGGAAAGCGGACATCTTAATGAGGAAGAAAGGACGTTGATAAACAAGGTCTTCGATTTTTCGGAGACGACGGTAAAGGAGGCGATGATACCGCGGACCGAGATAGTAGCTATTCCGGAGAGCAGCACCTTCGACGAAATTGCCACGGCTTTTCACGAGTCTGGATATTCTCGATTGCCGGTTTATCGAGGCTCGCTCGACGACATGGCGGGTTTTGTTCACAGCAAAGATCTGGTCGCTCATACAAAACGTCCGAAAAGTTTTAAGCTGGCCGAGGTTCTGCATAAACCCAGTTATGTCGTTGACACTGCACATCTCGAGGACGTTTTGCGGCAGATGCAGAAGGAGAAATTTCACTTCGGCTTTGTCGTTGACGAACACGGCGGCGTCGAAGGAATTATTACACTCGAGGATCTCCTCGAAGAGATCGTTGGCGACATCTCGGATGAGCACGATATCGAGGTCAGCGAGCAGATCGACGAACGAGAAGACGGAACGTTTTTGCTCGACGGAGGACTCGCAGTTCGGGACCTGAATCGCCGTCTGGATTTGAGCCTGCCGGTCTCAGAAAGCTACACAACCATTGCTGGATTCCTGATGTCGGAGGCGGGCGAAATACTTGTGGTAGGTCAGACCGTGGCATTTAACGGATATATTTTCACGGTCGAAAAGGTGGAAAGACGACGTATTATTGAGGTCGGCCTTGCAATGGCAACCTCCACACCAGATGGGTAATGGCTTCGCTTTGGATCGAACAAGGTTACTTTTCTGCCGACGATGGCCTTGTCTTGGTTTTCGAAGCGGCGGCTATTCCCATCGTTCCTTGCGAACGGTCTTAAAAAATGGCGGTGAGGTCACTAGGTTGGACACGCGGTTTTAGAGCGGGATTATCGTTCTGACAAAGACGTACATTTATTTTCGGGCTTGGATGATTTTTACACTTTTCAACATTAGCATTTATACATTAGTTTAGGAGAAATAAGATGAGTTTGATCGAACAGATCTGGGCACGGGAAATATTGGATTCACGAGGTAATCCGACGATCGAGGCAGAAGTGATCCTTGAGGACGGAATGCAAGGACGAGCGGCCGTGCCTAGCGGTGCTTCAACCGGTGAAAACGAGGCGGTTGAACTTCGCGACGGGGATGATTACAGGTATCTAGGCAAAGGCGTACAAAAGGCCGTCGCCAATGTAAACGAGAAAATAACTTACGAATTGGAAGGCCTCGACGCTCTCGACCAAACACTTATAGATCAAAAAATGATCGAGCTCGACGGCACCGAAAATAAATCGAATCTGGGAGCGAACGCGATCCTGGCGGTTTCGATGGCCACCGCTCGTGCGGCTGCGGCCCACCTCGAGTTGCCGCTTTATCGATACATTGGCGGAGCGAACGCGAAAACATTGCCGGTGCCGATGATGAACATTATCAACGGCGGAGCACATGCGGACAACAATGTTGATTTTCAGGAATTCATGATCATGCCCGTAGGTGCGGAAAGCTTCAAGGACGCCCTGCGAACCGGAGCAGAGATTTTTCACAATTTGAAGAGCGTTCTTAAATCACGCGGATACGCTACAAGCGTCGGTGACGAGGGCGGCTTTGCTCCTAATCTGAAATCCAACGAAGAGGCGGTTGAAACGATTCTTGAGGCCATCGACAGAGCCGGTTATAAAGCCGGCGAAAATGTCATGCTTGCCCTTGATCCGGCAGCAAGCGAATTTTATAAGAATGGGAAATACACGTTTAAAAAAAGTGACAAGAGGGAACTTTCATCGGACGAGATGGCGGCTTACTGGGCAGATTGGTGTTCTAAGTACCCTATTATCTCCATTGAAGACGGAATGGGCGAAAGTGACTGGGATGGTTGGAAGAATCTGACCGATCGCGTCGGAGACAAGGTCCAGCTCGTAGGTGACGATCTGTTCGTGACCAACGTTAAATTTCTGCAGAAGGGAATCGACCTCAAAGCCGCGAACTCCATTCTGATCAAGGTCAACCAGATAGGAACGCTGACGGAAACGCTGGACGCGATCGAACTTGCCCGGACAAATAATATGACATGCATAATTTCGCACCGATCGGGCGAGACGGAAGATTCGTTCATCGCGGACCTGGCGGTCGCGACAAATGCCGGACAGATCAAAACGGGAAGTTTGTCGCGTTCGGACAGGATCGCGAAGTACAATCAGCTTCTGCGTATTGAAGAAGATTTGGGCGAGTCGGCGAAATACCCGGGACGGAAGGCTTTCTATCAGATCGGTCGATGAATATACGCGACGCCTTAGTCGACGAACACTCGATCCGGCAGACAAATCTGATCGTAGACTATATTGGCATCGATCCTTTGCGGTTTCGCGAGTTGATCGACATCTTTCTCAGTGGCGAATATCGGTTGGCCCAGCGTGCTGCATGGCCGCTTGGCATTTGTTCGCAGTTTCACCCGGAACTGGTAGATCCGCATCTGCGAAAACTCGTCGACCAGCTTGAGCGGGACGACGTACACGATGCTGTCAAACGAAACGTGACCCGGTTGCTGCAATATATCGAGATACCAGACGGGCTACGGGGGCGTATTCTGGATATATGCTTTCGGTTGGTCGATGATTCAAAAGAACCGGTTGCGGTGAGAGTTTTTGCGATGACGGTCGTCGAACGGATCGCTCATAACGAGCCGGACCTGCTCGCCGAACTTGGAATCATCGTCGATAAACACTCCGATACGACTACAATCGCGTTTCGCAAAAGAGCGGAGATTTTATTAGGCAGGAAATTCGACTCGAGGACTTAGGAATGAAGGTTTATCGCGGAAAGTTTTCGATCGATACGGAAAAAGCGAGGCTCGACCTAGATGTAATTCAGAGCTTTCTGAACATTGATTCGTACTGGGCGCAGGAGCGAACCTTAGAACAAACAAAGACGTCGATCGAGAATTCTATCTGTTTTGGTCTTTACGATGGAACTGCTCAGATTGGATTTGCACGTGTGGTCAGCGATCAGGCAACGTTTGCCTATCTTGGCGATGTTTTCATACTTGACGGTTTTCGCGGCCAGGGGTTGAGCAAATGGCTGTTGGAAACCATATTGGAACATCCTGATCTGCAGAACCTTCGCCGCTGGACACTCGCGACGCGAGATGCTCACGGGCTTTATAAGCAGTTCGGGTTCAACGAGTTGAAACATCCGGATCGTTGGATGGAAAGACCTGCTCCAAATGCCTATTAATAAAAAGCTTGCGTGACCAATGCTATTTTCGTCATAATTGATAAGTCCAGTTAAGTTTCATCCGGTTCCGTATGACATCTCCAAACAATAAGCCGCTGGCGCTGATCATCCTCGATGGATGGGGACATTCTCCGCGTACTGAGGGAAATGCCATCGCACTTGCACACACGCCGAATTACGATGCGATCTGTAAGAACTATCCGGCAACGACACTCGTGGCGTCCGGTTTGAGCGTTGGTCAGGCACCGGACGCAAGCGGAAATGCGGAGGTCGGGCATTTAAATATTGGAACGGGACGTGCGGTACAATCTGAAGGTTTTCGCGTGGAAAATGCGATAAGGTCGGGTGAGTTTGCTGAGAGTTACTTGCTGATCAGTTCGTTCAAACGCGCTTTAGAGACTAAAAAACCCGTACATTTGATCGGCCTTTTGAGTGACGGCGGAGTTCATTCGTCTACCGATAGCCTTTTTGCTCTGCTTCGAATGGCAAAGAAGGCCGGTTTGACAGACGTCTTCATTCACGCCATTTTGGACGGCGTCGATGTGCCGACGAGGACGGCAGATATCTATGTCGAGGCGTTAGAGATAAAACTCGCGGATATCGGCATAGGAAAAGTTGCGACGCTCTGCGGCCGCTATTTCGCGATGGACAGCCTCGGGAATTGGGAACGAACTGCAAGAGCGTATACAATGCTGGTTCACGCTGAGGGCGAACGCAGTGCCGACGCGATCACGGCGATCAGGAATTCGTTCCTCCGCGGCATTGCCGATGAGTTTATTGCTCCCGTGGTGATCGAAAGCGAAACCGACGTGCCGGTTGCAACGATCCGCGACGGCGATACCGTGATCTATTTCAATCACCGGCCAGAATCGCTGCGGCAGCTTGTTCGCTCGATTTCCGTTCCTGACGTTGCCGGACTTGCAAAGCCGACGCTCAATTCGATTTGCCTCACCGAGTATGACCGCCGCTTTGATCTGCCGGTGGTCTTTCGTTCGAGTGCAAATGAAAATGTTTTGAGTGAGGTTTTAGCGGATGCGGGAATACCAAATATTAAAATCACGCAGTCTGAGCGTTTTCCGCACCTGACCTATTATTTCAACGGCGGCGACGAGATACAGCAGTCGAATGAACACCATCTCCTGCTCGCAACACCAAAGGCAGAATCGGCAGAAAATCAGCCGGAATCCCAAAGTTTCAAGATCGCAGACAAATTTCTCCGCAGTCTTGAATCGGCTAACAGCGGCGTTTTCGTAGTGAATTTGCCGGCTGCTGACCTAATTGCGGAGAGCGGTTCGGTTGATAAGACGATAGAGGCTGTGCAATTTGTCGATACGTGCATGGGCGGCATTGTGGATAAGGTGCGCGACGCAGGCGGGGTCGCCCTTATCACTTCGACCCATGGAAATTGTGAGGAAATGATCAATGTGGTAACCGGCGAGCCGCACTGTCAGACAACCGCTAATCGCGTTCCGTTTCATTTTGTATCCGACGCCACCAAAGGTATGGAATTGCGTGAGGACGGATCACTTGCGGATATCGCCCCGACCATTCTTGGTATTTTACAGATCGAAAAACCGGTCGAGATGACGGGGCATGATCTTCGGGTGGTGTAGAATACTTCCGTGGCTTCGCAGATAGACGCTTTCAAAAATATTCTTGTGATTCATTTCGGACAGCTCGGCGATGTTGTTCTCGGACTTCCTGCGCTTGCGGCTATCCGGAAAAAGTTCTCAGGGTCGAAAATTACCGTGATGTCGGGCAAATCGACCGCGGAGATCGTAAGGATTTCAAACGTTGCTGACGAACAGATCGTTGTGGACCGCGTTGAAATCCGTGACGGGAACAAAGTCCGTTCGGTGAGGACGATGCTGGGCATAGTGACCGACATACGGCGGAGGAAATTTGATCTGGTAATCGATTTGCACAGTCTCAACGAAACGAATCTGCTCGGGTTTGTTTCCGGGGCGAAGTCGCGGCTTTATGCGAATAGGGAAAATCGATCGCTTGATTCGCTGGCAAAATTTCCGACAAAGCCGCCGACTGAGGACAAGTCGAAACACTTGACTGATCGGTATCTCGACGTCTTAATCCCGCTTGGAATAAGGAATGCGGACCGGAAAGTGCATTTATCTCCCAATAAAACAGACCTGAAGATGATCGCCGAAAATTTTTTCCCCAATTCTGGCAACAAGTTGGTCGGGCTTTTCCCTGGGGCGGGCCATCCGAGCCGTTGTTGGAGGCTGGAAAATTTTGCGGCACTCGCAATGCGGACAGTGCAAAGCGGTTTTGTTCCGATGGTGTTCCTTGGGCCTGAGGAGGCAGGAATGATAGATCAGGTCCGAGAGATATTTCCGGCAGAAGCTATAATTGTCGATGGGCTGACGATCGCGCAATTTATCGCGGCAGTGTCAATGGTCTCGGTTTTTGTGACGAACGACACGGGGCCGTTGCACTTAGCCGCCGGAGCGGGCGTTCCGATAGTGCTTCTGATGGACGAACGGGCGCCAACGACCTATTTACCGACAACCGAGAAGATGCACGTCGTGAGCAACGGCAGGATCGATGAGATAACGGTCGAGCAGGCGACAGTGGCTATGTTAAAAATGCTTGCTTAGCGATATTTCACTTCCCACGAATTCTCTCCAGAGCGATTTTTTTCTATAATCGTATTTCTAATAAACAAAATATGGTTGAAGAATTTGCGTTCGACAATACGGAAGAACGCCGAAAGACGCGTCAGAACGGTACCGGTTGGGTTGAAGTGATCGCAGGGTCTATGTTTTCGGGGAAATCGGAAGAGCTGATCCGCCGATTGAACCGGGCGCGCATCGCTCGGCAAAAAGTGCAGGTGTTCAAGCCAAGGATCGACGAGCGTTACTCTAAAGAAGAGATCGCCTCTCACTCAGGACAGACGCACGACTCAACGCCAGTAACTACTGCGGCTGAAATGATGGAGCTTGTACTCGACGAGACGGAGGTTGTCGGCATCGATGAGGGGCAGTTCTTCGATATGGCGATAATCGACGCCGTCAATGAACTTGCTGAACAAGGGAAGCGGGTGATCGTTGCCGGTTTAGATCAGGACTATACCGGGAAGCCATTTGAACCGATGCCGCAGTTACTATCTGTGGCGGAATTTATCACGAAAACCCACGCCATATGCGTGAAATGCGGCGGGACGGCGAACTATTCTCAGCGAACGGTCGAATCGGACGCTCGCGTCGAGGTCGGGGCGAGCGATAAATACGAAGCCCGATGCCGGAAATGCTTCGTGCCACACGCGGATGCCCCGACCATGCACTATTAATGCGAAAATAACTCAGCGATCACTTCACGAACTTGGTGGTGTACATTATCGCCGAGAAAGTATCATTATTTTTTGCAAAATTCGACGCTTTTGTTGTCGTCATGACATTCACCTGCTGCTTTTGTCCGAGGTAAGTTCTATAGACGATCCATTGATGTCGGCGGATACCGTCTTTTTCTTCCGGTGCGGCCTCGGTAAACTCTACGCCTTCCACGCCGTCGATCTCAAGCATTCGCACGGACTCGTACTTGCCGTTCTTCAGCTGTTGCAGAGCCTGTTCGTGGTACGCTTTCATGCTGACGTCCATCGGAAAACTGTCGGGCATGACCGAGATGTTGACTAAGAGGAATGAGTTGTCGGGGCCCTGATAGTTGAACGACTCCTTTTTTACGTCCATCTTCTTCCACCCTTTTGGCAACGTCCATGAAATACCCTGATCGTCCCACTTCGTCTCTGTTCCGCCATCAATCGCAACCTGTTGTGCAGAGCTAAGCTTTGCTTTTTCCGTGCTCGCAGACGAAGTGCTGGAAGTATTCGACGTCGAATTCGCTACCGTGTTCGAACTTGAATTGCCGCTCCCCGTCATGGACTTTAATCTCTCTCCAAGCCCGCAAAAAGTCATCGCGAACGAGATAATTCCAAGCGTTACCAAAGATTTCATCAACAGATCCTCCAGATTTTATTCGAAAAACTGAGCTATTGTTACCGCTTTTGCAAGGAAATGCAAAGATCACGCGATTAGAAATATTCGAAGGGAAAGTTTTAATAGGCCAACTTGA
>JBBRUA010000108.1:0-9409 GCA_038248245.1 Pyrinomonadales bacterium
AACTAGATATTAAACTGCGAATAAAGGACGAATTTCCGCCGGAAATGAAACTCGACGAATCTCGCGAGGTCGCCTTTACATCCGACGCTCAGTCCGTCGCCGAATTCTTCTATTCGCTAACACCTCCGCGTCGCGGAAAATATGGATTTGGCCGAACTTCCGTTCGGTTTCGGTCACGGCTCGGGCTCGTCTGGTGCCAGACCGACCTGTGCGAACCGCAACAGGTGAAAGTTTACCCGAATATGCGGCGTGCCCGAGAAATGGAATTAAAGGCTCTCGGAGCCCGTTCGTTCCTTGCTATCCAGCGTCGATCCGTTCGCCGCGGTGAAGGACGCGAGTTTGAATCGATGCGCGATTACGTGCGGGGCGACGAGTTGCGGCACATATCGTGGACAGCCACGGCAAGGCGTTCAAAACTCACGACCAGACAATATCAGATCGAGCGCGACCAGACCGTCGTTATCGCGATCGACGCCGGCCGCCTGATGACCGGACGGATCGGCGACGAAACGAAATTTGACACAGCTATTCACGCAGCTCTCGCGTTGATGTCGGCGTGTGCCCGTGCCGGCGACAACTGCGGCCTGGCAGTTTTTGGACGAAGGGTCCGAAAATATTTACCACCTAAACGTGGTATCGAACACATCGACGGAGTTCTCGAAGCACTCCACGATCTCGAGCCGGAGCTTATCGAGCCGTCGTATGCTCGAGCGTTCCAGTTCATCGCCTCTAACGCAAAGAAACGCTCATTCGTCGTCATTCTCACTGATCTGGTCGATAAAGACAGTTCGAAAGATCTCTTGTCGTCCCTAAAACTGCTCCGCCCGCGCCACTTGCCGCTCGTCGCAACGATCGGCGACCGAGACCTCAATATCGCCGTTAGCCAAACGCCACACGAAATAAAAGACGTCTTCACGCAATCCGCAGCCGAAGAAATAATCAGTCAACGCGAAACCGCTCTTCGTCTCGTCGAGTCGATGGGAGGACTGGCGATCGACGTGACAACGCAAACGCTTGCGCCAAAATTGCTTGAGTCATACTTAAAGGTTAAGGATCGAGGATTACTTTAGGCCGCTTATTTCGTTTGACGCAGGGGCTCAACTTTAGAATTCGGGCATTTTCAGATAAAATTCGGACATCAATGAAAAAACGCTTCGCATTGGTATTGATCAAGCCTTCACATTACGATGATGACGGATATGTGATTCAGTGGTTTCGTTCGGCGATCCCTTCGAATTCGCTCGCGTGCCTCTACGGATTAGCGTTGGAGTGTGCCGAGAATAAAGTTCTGGGTGGTGATGCGGAATTTGAGATCCATGCCTTTGATGAAACGAACACCGTTATTCATCACAAAAAGATCGCCGAACTTGTTAATAACGCGGACGATGGAATGGTCATGCTGGTCGGAGTTCAATCCAATCAATTTCCCCGAGCCCTCGATATCGCTGCACCGCTTCGTGAAAAAGGCATGAAGGTCGCGATCGGCGGTTTTCATGTATCCGGCACGATTTCAATGCTGAAAGATCGCGACCCGTACGTTCAGAAAGCTCTTGATATGGGCGTTTCGCTGTTTGCCGGCGAGGCAGAGGGTAGGTTGGGACAGGTATTGATCGACGCTTTCGCGGATAAACTCCAGCCCGTCTATAACTTCATGGACGATCTGCCGAATATCGCGGGTGTCGCCACGCCTTTACTCCCGGCGGAACGCGTTCATCTTACCGCCGGTGCAACGACGAGTTTCGATGCTGGACGCGGATGTCCGTTTGCGTGTTCGTTCTGCACCATTATTAATGTCCAGGGGCGAAAATCGCGGCGGCGTTCGCCGGAGGACATAGAACGCATTGTCAGGGCAAACGTTGAACAAGGCCTGCATTCATTCTTTATTACCGACGATAATTTCGCCCGAAACAAGGATTGGGAGATCATTCTCGATAAATTGATCGATCTGCGCGAGGTCGAGAAGCTTAACATTAGCTTTATTATCCAGGTCGATACGCTCTGCCATAAACTCCCTAATTTCATTGAAAAGTCTAAACGTGCAGGCGTCAAGCGAGTATTCATCGGCCTTGAGAATATTAATCCCGACAGCCTGTTGGGTGCGAAAAAGCGGCAGAACAAGATAACGGACTACCGCCAGATGTTGCTCGCCTGGAAGCATGCGGGAATCGTTACCTATTGCGGTTATATTCTGGGTTTTCCCGGCGATACCCAGGAATCGGTTCTTCGGGACATTGAGATCATCAAACGCGAATTGCCGGTCGATCTGCTGGAATTTTTCTATCTGACACCGCTTCCCGGTTCTGAGGATCACAAGAAATTGCATGAGAGCGGCGTTGCCATGGACGAAGATCTGAACAAGTACGATCTCAACCACGATGTCACCGCCCACTCTCAAATGTCACGCGAGAACTGGCGCGAAACTTATCGCAAAGCGTGGGAAACCTATTATACCGATGAGCACGTCGAGACCGTTTTGCGCCGCTGTATCGCGACCGGCACCAGTCCGGGCAAGACAATGTTCTTCATAGTTTGGTTCAAGGGATGCATCGGCATCGAAGGCATTCACCCTCTCGAAGGCGGATTCCTTCGCCTGCGGTCGCGACGAAATCGTCGTTCGGGCAGGCCGATCGAAAATGCCCTTTTATTCTATCCAAAAAATATCCTGCTAACGGTCTGGAAACAGATCCAGTGGATAACGCTCTATTTGCAGATGCGCCTGATATATTTGCGTGTAAAGCGCGATCCCGCCAGATTCGAATACATGGACACGGCCCTCGAACCGGTAACTGATCACGAGGAAGAACGGGAACTATTCCAATCTGACGCGGCCCAAGACTACCTCGACAAGGTTCACCGTATCGAACGTGTCAGTCGCGGCGAGATCGTATAGATTTTCGCTCTTCGCTTCTTCCTGCTATCATTCCTATTTATTTCGCGAAAATATGCCTTTAAAGAATACGATACTCATTGTTTATACAACCAAATATCGACTCGGCGGACACCAGTTCCCTGTCGTAGCCGAGACCTTGGCGGCTGAGAAGAAGGCATCGGGTTTTGATGGCGAGATCATCACGAGGGCCGTCGAGAGTAAGGTCGATGTGCTGAAAGCTATCGGCGAGATCAAAGATGCGGGAAAGCAGATCGAGGAATTTCACTTCGTTGGCCACTCGGGAATGTACGGCCCCATGTACGGAACGGTCGCGTTTCCGGAGCAATTCTCGCCCTACGAATGGGAGCAAATAGAAATACCTTTTGCCGACGGAGCAAGTGCCTACTTTCATTGTTGCCGCTCTGCTCGCTGGTTCGCTCCGTTCTTTGCCCGGACGTTCAATGTTTCAAGCTTCGGTTTCTTCTGGTATACGACCTTTTCGCGAAGTAAGGAAAAATATGTCTCAGTCGGTGACAAAGCCGACGGCAAACTGTATACGATCGGCTGTAAAGGCCGGAAATCTCACGGAGTTTTGGTGTCTGCTCAAAAGCGGCTTGGATTTATGCCGGCCGAGGAGATGAAACGGTTCGAACCAGCTGCACCGGATGGAGACACTTCTTATGACCACGTAGCCGAGCTGTACGATGCGGCGTTTGTGGATATTCGTGTCCGAAAGGATGAATGGAAGTGGCTCGACGAACATCTTCCGAAAGGCAATTTCGGAATGCTCGACATCGGATGCGGGAATGGTGCCCTTCTCAGTGCTCTCGCAAGTCGACTTGATTTTGGCCGCGGAGTAGATGAATCGGCTGGAATTATCGAACGTGCTAGGCTGAAAAACAAAGATCACGATCAGCTTTCCTTTCAAAAAATATACGGGCCGGTATTGCCTTTTGAGGACGCAACGTTTGATGTCGTTACCTCTCTGATGTCCTTCCGTTACCTTGATTGGGATCCGCTGTTGAAAGAAATAAAACGGGTGATGAAGCCCGGCGGCAAGTTCCTGATAATCGATATGGTCACAGTTCCGGTAGCGATCAGCGAATATCCGCGTCTGCTCAAAGACAAGATGAACACGAAGCGCGAGCAGAAAGCTAACGTCACGTTTAACGCCGCCCTTCAGAAACTCGTTTCGCATCCTGACTGGAAAAAGATGCTAGAGTATAACCCGATCCGTTCAGAACATGAGATGAAATGGTATCTCGAAAGCCGTTTTCCGGGTCAAAAAATGGAAACGCTGAATATGGCGTGGAATTCGCGGATAGTCGCCTTTGACAGCGGGCCCGTCGAAAAAGGCATCGAGGTTAAACTTTCGTTTCCCTGAGATCTTAACTATGAAGCGGCTTGGAATAATCGACTGGGGCATCGGCGGTATCGGCGTTTATAAGCTCGTCAAAGAAATATTACCGGGCGTTTCCGTCTCCTATTTATCCGATACCGGCGCTATCCCATATGGCAAAATGCCTCGAAATGAGTTAGTTGAGCGTCTCAATTCGGCGATAAACTATCTGGTTTCGAAAGGTGTCACCCATCTCGTTATCGGCTGCAACGCCGCAAGTACAGCGATCCCATTTTTGGACGATTCAGGAATTAGAATTGAAGGCATGATCGACTCAGCGGTCACGTCTGTTTCTAAGTTGAAACCGAAACGCCTTGGCCTCATCGGCGGACGCCGAACAGTCGTGTCGGGCGTTTATCGACGCGGTTTTAAAAAAATGGGGATCGTTCTTGAGCAGCGTATCGCACAGCCGCTGTCAGCTCTAATCGAGGCAGGCGATCTGTCTTCTGACCATTTGAAAATTGAGTGCCGCCGAATCCTTTCGCCACTAAAAAGCTGTTCGCATATTTTGCTTGCCTGCACGCATTATCCCGCGATAACTGAAGTAATGAGGCAATTTGTATCGCCATCTACTAAATTGATCGACCCCGCCGGCGAACTTATTGAACGCGTTACCGCTTGGAATCTTCCCGCCGGTGCCACCGACATTTTTCTGACCACAGGTGACGCTCTACAAATGAAAAAAGCCGCATTTGCGGCCTTCGGTGTTGAGATCGCGGAGGTTGAGAGTGTCTCGATCTAAACCAGAGCTTTAACCTCACCTTGCAACTCCTTTTCATGACCGACCATGAAAAGATAAGAATACAGAACAATACCCGTGAAAATGCCGGTCGCGAATTTCACACCTGCCGGCAAAGCCGACGGCGATAGAAAACCTTCGATAATACCCGCGATCACCAGCAAAAATGCACAGCCGATAATAATGCGGGCCGCCTCCATACCTTTTTTCTTTAGTGCTTGACCGCGTGTCAGGTCTCCGGGGTTGATGATCGAGTAACCGATCATCATACCTGCTCCGCCGGCCATGAAAATAGCCGAGAGTTCGATGACGCCGTGGCCGACCATAAAAGTGACGAGTTCATTGGCAAAGTCGGCATTGCCGCGATAACACGCCCCAACGACACCGCCGATACTGACGCCATTCATGAGCAGAATATACAGCGATCCGATCCCTAATAAAGCTCCCCACGCGAACGCTAAAAACGTAACCTTAATATTATTGGTCAGGATCTGACTCGCCCCGATCTGATTCGCTTCGTTAAGCGAGAGCCACCACATATCGTTCGAACGGGCAGCGGCGGCGGTTTCTTCGACACCG
This sequence comes from Pyrinomonadales bacterium, assembly GCA_038248245.1. Classification (GTDB taxonomy): domain Bacteria; phylum Acidobacteriota; class Blastocatellia; order Pyrinomonadales; family Pyrinomonadaceae; genus OLB17. Next base: position 5,587 of record JBBRUA010000108.1, read on the forward strand.
ACGATCGTTGCGAAATCGGGATTAACGTAGCTCAGCCATCCCGAGAAAACAGCCGAAACGGTGAATACGAGGAACGCTATCAGGAAAAACCTGCTCGAGCTTCGAAAGGCAACGGGAAAGTCGCGGGTGAAAAACTTCCAGATCATGCCGACGCCTTCGCTATCGGCACGGTAAATTTTTCCGTGCGCGCGAATTACAAGACTATTTAAATAATTGATAAGTTTTGCGTCTCGTGTCTCCGCCCGGGCTATCGCCAGATCAGACGCCGTTCGGCGATAAAGTTCGCCAAACTCACGGACCTCGACCCGCGTCAGACCGCGAAGCTTCGACCCGCCGGCCATCGCCAGAAGGTCCTCAAGCCTCTGCCAGTTGTCCTTTTTCTCCTCCAAAAAGCGATTCATTATTCTTTAGCAGTCAGTCCATCGGGCTTAACCGCTCATTCGCAGCGATCAGGCGAACGCGGACACTTTTGATATCACCAGTCAGCACCTTCCGAAGGTAGTGCTCGGTCGTTTGATAAGGATTTAGACCGCTACCGCCCTGGAATGTTAGATCAGCGATTTTTCACTCCCTGGATATTGTATATTAAGTCTGCGATACGAGGGCAAACTACTTTTTGTTCAGTCCGATAGTCGATTTCAAGATTTCTAACATATTCACCTAACTGCACTGATTCAATTAGTTTTCCTCACGCCTATGGCACAAATCGCAGAACGCGATTAGAATCTAAGCTATAAGCTATGTCCGAAGAGGTTCGCAAATATCACGAAGAAGACGAGATCGGCAAAACTTATGACCTAAAGGTCACGCGTCGTCTTTTTCGTTATCTGAGGCCGTATTGGAAAATGGCGTCGGTGGCATTATTGCTGACATTACTCTCGAATGTGCTATTTACGACGCAGGGGTACTTTACTAAAACCGCGGTAGACGATTTTATTGTCCCAAAGAAAATAGACGGAATCTGGCTATTTGCATTTGCATTTTTTGGCGTATTTCTTTTCCGATTCATCTTTTCTTACATCCAAGAAATTCTCTTAAATAATGTAGGGCAGCGGGTAATGTTTGATCTGCGGACCGAACTTTTCACAAAGCTTCAGCGTCAGGAAGTCGCTTATTTCGACCGATACCCTGTCGGTCGGACGATGACACGTCTTACGGGCGACGTTGATTCTCTCAATGAACTTTTCACATCGGGGGTTATCGACGTACTTGGAGACGTTGTAGTTATTCTGGCAATTACTGGCGTTCTGTTCTTCTTGGATTGGAAACTTGCTTTAATATCGCTGGTAACAGTTCCACTTTTATTTTTATCTACAAACTGGTTTCGCAAACATGCTCGCAGCGGATTCGATAGAGTGAGGACACGGAATGCGAAACTAAACGCGTTTCTACAAGAATATATTTCTGGTGCCCAGACAGTTCAATTGTTCAATGGTGAAAGGAAGGCTCAACGCCGATTCGCCGAAATAAACGACGACTATCGTACCGCCAATATCGAAACCATATATTACTACTCGATTTTTTATCCATTAGTTGATTTCATTGGAGCGGTCGGTATTGCGGTGGTTATATTTTCATTTGGTTACGAATCAATGATCTCAATGTCGGCGGGTGGAGCGGCCCTAACGATCGGCACATTAGCAGCCTTCATCCAGTATTCGCTTCAATTATTTCAGCCGATCCGTGATTTGTCAGATAAGTTTAATGTGCTTCAAGCAGCAATCGTCGCCTCACACCGGATATTTCTTTTGCTTGACCGCGATATCGAGATCACGTCGCCCGCCGAACCAAAGAAATCGGGAAAGGCCATCGGACGGATCGAGTTTCAGAATGTTTGGTTTGCTTACAAGGACGAAGACTGGGTTTTAAAAGACGTTTCGTTCAAGGTCGATCTTGGCGAAAGTATCGCCCTTGTCGGTCACACGGGTTCGGGTAAAACGACGGTGACGAACCTGCTGATGCGTTTTTACGACATTCAAAAGGGCGAGATTTTGCTCGACGGAGTCGACATTCGCGACTGGAACCTGCACGATCTTCGCTCGATCTTCGCGGTGGTTTTGCAGGACGTTTTTCTTTTTAGCGGATCCATCGAGAATAATATTCGGCTCGGCAACGCGGAGATTGATATGGATCGTGTCGAATGGGCGGCGAAAGAAGTCAGGGCCGACGAATTTATCCAAAAGCTAGATGACAAGTACGCTTCTGTAGTTCGCGAACGCGGTGCCGGACTGTCTGTCGGGCAGAAACAGCTGATATCATTCGCCCGAGCTCTAGCATTCGACCCCACCATCCTGATACTCGACGAAGCGACGAGCTCGATCGACACTGAGACCGAACAGCTTATTCAACAGGCGGTTGAACGCGTTATGGAAGGGCGCACTTCGCTGGTTGTCGCCCACCGCCTTTCGACCATCCAAAAATGCGACCGCATCATCGTTCTTCACCACGGAGAACTGCGCGAGATGGGCACGCACAACGAATTACTGGCAAATCGAGGTCTCTATTGGCGTCTATATCAGTTGCAATATTCCGAGGAAAAGATGCATACGTCAGCCCCCGGATTTTTGCAGCCGCTCGGCTCCGAAAACCGAAAATAATATAAAAATTCGCCAGAAGGTTAAATATTGTTTATAATGGTCAGAACAGAAAACCGTTCAACCTCCAATGAATGACGACCTCCGAAAACTTAACGATTCGTTGATCGCGGAAACGTATGCCCGCTGTCTCGAAAACGCCCCAAACTTTGGCGTCTCAGCCGAATCGTTTCAATCGTCTCTTGATAAGACGGTCGGAAAATATCTGGTCAGTGCCTCTGCCGAACCACTTTCAGAGGGCGATGTTCGCGAATTTATCGAGCAGATCCAGACCGACGATCTGTTTTTGGCCATTGCCTGTGCCGCCGGTAATGAGCGTGCCTGGTGGGAATTCGATCAACAGCACCGCTCATATATGGAGCGCGTCGCTCGGCATTTGGCGAAAACCGACATCGACGCCCAAGAGGTGATCGATAGTGTGTATGTCGAGCTTTACGGAACACGCATCGTCGACGGCGTCCGTGTTTCGAAGTTCGCGACGTATAGCGGCCGGGGTTCACTTCGAGGTTGGTTGAGAACAGTAATTTGGCATTCGGTCATAGATTTACACCGGGCAAGCCATGATGAAGTCTCGCTCGACGAGATGACCGAGACGATCGGCGACGGTGCCGCTCACGCAAATTTTGCCACACCGCCGAAAGGTGGTGAGGACACGATGATGGACGAGTTGTCCCGCAACCGATACCGGTCCGCCACGGTCTCGTCTCTCAACAACGCATTCTCGACCCTCGACGACCACGAACGCTTGTTGCTGATGTATTATCACGTCGATAATCTAAAACTACGAGAGATCTCGCGCCTCGTTGAAAACGAAACGTCGCCGCTACGTGGTTGGTTTCAACGGAAATCGGCAACGCGCGATAAACAACCCGGATCGAAGATTCACGAATCAACTGTAATGCGTTGGCTTGAGAAATGTTACGCCAAGGTCTTGCAGCTCTTTCGCGATGAGCTGACAAATGTTCATAAATTACGAAAAGATGAGATCGACATTTGTCTCGGTCTGGCTACCGAAGATCTAGCAGGTGCGGACGTTTATAAAAGCCTGGCATCGAGGTGATGCCTTATTCGCGTCTAATTTAAGAGAATGATCCCGAATTGCGGACACTACGCAAAAAGATGTAACAGTTACGTCTCATACTCGGGAGGTTCGCTAGATAAATGGGAAACATAGAGAATATACACATAACAGACGACAGTTTTAGAGAATTACTAGGCCGCTATCTCAA
>JBBRUA010000109.1:0-9392 GCA_038248245.1 Pyrinomonadales bacterium
ATCCGAATAGATCAGGCAGCCGATCGCTCCGTGCTCAGCAGCAACTTTGGGTTTAATTCCCCGCCACGAGCCGCCGTAACGTGCTAGAGCGATCTTGCCTTTAAGGGAAATGCCCCGGCGATCCAGCTCTTCGTAATCGGCAGGCGTTCCGTAGTTAACGTAAACGACGGGCCCGGTTACGTCACCGTCGATCGAATAGGCGTTATAGGTTGGAAGCTGTTCGCTCTGCTGTTCCGAACTCTTATCGCCAGCGACCGGAGGTTCGCTGAGCCTTAGCGAAAACTTCTCCGGGTCGGTCATCTCGACAATTCTGGTCTTCGGAGTTGGAAAGAGCACATAAAATGTTTCGATCTCGGTCTCATAACCCCACGACTTGAACTGTGCCGCGATGAACTCGGCATTCTGCTTTCCGTACGCGGATCCAAGATGATGTGGTCTCGCGGAAAGAATCTTCATCCATTCGTCTTGGTTTTTCGGATCCAGGAAACTGTCGAATTTTTTCTCATTAGCTCGTTGCTTTTCGTGCGCCACCGGTGAGAATCCAGAGATCATCGGTGCGGTCTGTCCTAAAACGATTCCGCTGCAGAGAAAAAGAGTGAGAATAGAAGCAAAAACATTATTCATAGCGAACTCCTTAAAACCCAAATGTATAAACTTGACCTTCTATTCTAGTGCAATTAACTTCTGCGAAGCCAATCTAGTGTTCGCTAACCACGGAGACAATCGCCAATTTTTAGGATGCTGATGGTAAACCGGAATTTGTTGTATTCCATTCGGTTCTTGGAATACGTTCGAAGTATCACCTGATCGGACTCAAAAGTGCAGTTCGACTTCGCTACGAATATTCCAGAGTCGGCAGAAATTCGTTGCGTGATCGCTCGCCGTTAGTGAAGGCTTCAAAATTTTGCGGAAGAATAATCTATTGCCGCTGACTTTCAATATAATCCGATTGTTATTGCTTCGTCCTCAGATACGTCGATAAACATGCGGAGCAATGCGGTCGAAAAGGTCTTGCCTTGAGCGTCTGTCATTAGGCTCAACGTTCCGCCTCCGCCGAGAGATCCGTGGAGCAGAAAATTGATCGCGCCGAGGTTTGGCAATTCGAAGCGCTCAACCTCTCCCTTGACCATTTCACCGAAATGGGACTTCACAGCGGCTGCGGTGACTTCGCGGACGAGAATTGGATAGATCTCGTCCTTTAGAGCGATAACTCCTACATTTGCCGTGTCGCCCTTGTCACCCGACCGAGCGTGAGCGAGTTTTACCAATTGAATTTTCATAGTACTTTGCCCCTAATAATAGCGATAAAAAGAATGTAAGCGAAGTCTCGAATCTGACAAATTGAGTATGTTGCCGTTATTTTTGAATCTCGAATACCAAAAAATAATCCATTCCGTCGGGTTTTACGAAATCGTATTGGTCCTTTAGTATGAACCCGGCAAGTTTCATTTCACTAACAACTTTATCCTTGTCCAGACCGTGGTCGTCGCCTGCTCCATTCTTGTCTATGATGCCGACGAGGCCATTGGATTTCAGAGACTTTCTAACACTTTTCATTAATGCGATCGGCTCGGCGATCTCATGATAGGTCTTTAAGAGGATAACTGAATCGATGGAATTTGAAGCCAGCAGCGGATCATTTGGTTTGCCGAGAATTGTTTTTATATTCAACAGTTTTTCTTTCTTCGCCCGCTTATTGATGTAATCGATATAGTCCTGATTTATCTCAACCGCGTAAACCGTCCCCGTCACGGTCCTTTTCGCAGCTCGCACCGTAAACCATCCCGAGCCCGCTCCAATATCCGCTACAGTTTGCTTGTCTTTGATATTTAAGATATCCATCACGAGGTCGATCTGAAGATTTTTCGCTCTCGCCGCATCCTCAAAAATAGAAAGATCGCCAGTGTATGGATCGCTGACCGGCCGGTCGAGTACGTTACTGGTGTCCTCAAAAACCGGCGGAGTTGGCTGAACAACCGGAGCATTATGATTTCCGCCCTGGCTGTAAACAAACAGCGTGAAAAAACCGACGACGAGCACCAGTTTTAGAGCGACAACGGTTGCGACAAATCTTTTCATATTATTAATATGATGACCCGAGCAGTGATATCTTTGCAAGCGAATCGGCTACGGGATCGTCTGAGATGCTGTCGATCAAGCCGATTCTTAAAGCTTTCTCGGCGTCAATTGGTGAAGCCGTAAAAAATAACTCAAGCGCGTGGGCAGTGCCGACGAGTCGCGGCAGTCGTTGCGTGCCGCCCCAACCGGTAATAATCCCGAGACCCGTTCCGGGATGCGCAAATTTCGCTTCACCCACCGCGACCCTGAAATCGCAGGCTAGTGCGAGATCCAATGCTCCGCCGAAACAGAATCCATTTATCGCGGCAAAAGTCGGTATCTCAAGGGCCGCGATCTTACGCATTAGTGCCTGCCCATATCGGGCGAACGCGGGTGCGTCGCTAGCGCTAACCGTCGCGATCTCACGCAGATCTGCTCCTGAGGCAAAACTGTTCCCGGTTCCGGTGAAGATAACGGCATTAGCACGATCGTCTGCGGAAATCACGTCAATTAAAGCGTGTAGCTGATCCAAGACACCAATGGACAACGGATTCCTGATCTCTGGTCGCTCAAAACTCAAGATCATCGTCGCATTGCGATATTCAATAGAAATTTCGTCAGACATCAATATGAAGATTAAACCACAGAGGACACAGAGAGCACAGCGTGAAGACAAAGGAACCGCCGGTACTATCAAATACTCTCGCTCTGTGTCCTATTTGCTCTCTGTCATAAAACTTCTTCCTTGTGCGCGAAACTGATAAACTTACGACATGTTCAGAACCAACAAAGCTCATCCCTGGCACGGTATTCCGCTAAACGATAACTCGCCGGCGGAAGTTACGGTTTTCGTTGAGATCGTTCCGCGTGACACGGTCAAATACGAGGTCGACAAGGAAACAGGCTATCTCAAGATAGATCGTCCGCAGCAATATTCGAACGTGGTACCGGCAAATTACGGCTTTATTCCGCGCACGTACTGCGGCGAAGGCATCGCGAATATGGCTCGCCTTCAGTCAGGAAAAACGATCTCCGACGGCGATAATGATCCGCTGGATATTCTCGTTTTGAGCGAACACCACATTCCGCGCGGAGACATTATCCTGAAAGCGACTCCGATCGGCGGGTTTTGTTTGATCGACGGCGGTGAGGCGGACGACAAAATTATAGCGGTGTTAAAAGGGGATAAGGTTTTCGAACAATATAAGGAGATCGCGGAGCTACCGAAAGGCATTCTCGAACGCTTTGAGCATTATTTCCTGACGTATAAATCGTTGCCGGACCAGCCAAACGTCTGCGAGATCGCTTACTCATACGGCCGCGACGAGAGCCATCGGGTAATCAATACGGCGATCCGAGATTACGCCGAACTTGTGAAAACCCAATCTTAAACGCCCGATTTACCTTTCTTCTGATCGCAAATAAATCATACCGGTAACTTAGTTTTCAGATACGCGTAACCGACCTTTGTGGCGACGGGTACGGCTTTTTTAACCGTTTTTCCTGCGAGTTTTAATGCAAATACCGTTATTTTTGGAGTTAATTTAAAAAGAATCGGCTTGACGGCGCTTTTAGCGAGCGGCATGGCGGCATTTTTAGCAGCAAACTTGGTTGTTCCCCACGCAAACTTTGCCGCCGAACCGACGACGATAACCGTCACTTTCCCGGCGCCATTCGCAACCTGCGAAAGTGCCGAACCACCGCCCGACTTGGCGATTCCCTGCCCGTGTGCTGAAAACGAAAATATAAAAAGGAAGGTACAGAGTACAAATATAGAAGCAAACAAGTTTTTCATGGGGTCAGAGTTATCAGCGGCTAAAATATATCGGATGATCAGGATCGATCGGACAAGGCGGGAAACCAAACGCGGTTTCTAAATACATTATATATATCTTCACAGAATTATGGAAGAAAAAAGATTAAGTGGCGACCTGATAGCCCCTAGCGTAAATGGCTTATTCCCGATGAGTTTGGCTGTCGTTTGTTTCGGCGGCGTTCGAAACTTCCCGTTTACATTTCCGTTTATGAATATGTATGGATGTATATTCGACCGACAAACTTTCCGTTTTACGAACACGCGTCGATCGTCGATAATTTCGGAAAAAGTTTAGAGATAGGATTAGGAAATCAGTGTTGAAAGGGGCAAGGCCGCTGTCGGAGCCGAGGAAACATGAATAACTCCAGCTCTGACCTACATAAGAGTAGTGCGACCTTGCTTGGGTGTAGAAAAGTTCTAATTATGGTAGAAATCCGCAAAGCAGGATCGAAAATTTGAGGTAGCCAAAGCAAGACGTCCATGCTCTTCAAATTGAATGAGGTGAAAAACTGCCTGGTCGAACTGAATTAAGTTCGGCTACGGAGACTGGGGTAGGACGAATGCCCCGATGTGCGGCTGGCTGGTATTCAGGCAGGTCTGCAACGCTAGAATCAGGGAATCTCGGAGATCTTCGGGAGTTAGGATGGCGTCGACCAGGCCGCGGGCGGCGGCGTGTTTGGCGTCTAGTTCCCGGTCGTAGGTGTCGCGGACGTTCTGCATTTCCTCGAGCATGGCGGCGGGAGGCTCTTTGCCTTCTTTTTTTAGTTTCTCGATCTGCGTTCCATAAATTGCAACGGCTGCGGAATCGCCTTCCATAACTCCCATGCGGCCCGTGGGCAGAGAAAAGATAAAATCGGGATCAAACCCCTGCCCTGCCATCGCGTAATACCCGGCTCCGGACGCGTGGTTGATCGTGAGAACGATCTTTGGAACGGCGGCGGTCGCCATCGCTTCGACGAAATGGGCACCGGCGCGGATTATTCCGCTATGTTCCGCCTCGGCTCCGATCATGAATCCGGAAACATCCTGCACGAACAAAAGCGGCGTCGAATGACGATCGCAGTTCTCGATAAAGTATGCTGTTTTTTCAGCCGATTCAGTATAAACAATCCCGCCGAAACGCGGCGGCGCGCCGGCTTTACCTTTCGACATCCCGCGGGAATTTGCGATCACGCCGACCAGAATGCCGCCGATGCGCGCCGTACCGCAGATCATTTCTTTAGCAAAATCTGCCTGGAATTCGTCGATGCCGCCGCCGTCGAGAAATGTGTCGAGAACGTCGAGCATGTTGTATGGAGCACGATGGTCTTCGGGTAATAAGTTGTAGAGTTGTGAAGTTACAGATTTGGGGACTTTTGCTTCGACGATAGAAACTCTGGAACTCTCAGGACTCGGCAACTCCGAAACTAGACTACGGATCTTCGCGAGACATTCCGCGTCGTCTTTTGTCTTGTAATGAGCGACGCCTGAGATCGCATTGTGCGTAGCGGCTCCGCCGAGTGTTTCGTTGTCGATCGTTTGGCCGGTCGCTCCTTTCACAAGGTTTGCTCCGCCGAGGCCCATGAATGAAGTTCCGTCGACCATCAAGATAACGTCGGAGAGCGCCGGAAGATAAGCTCCGCCCGCAACGCACATTCCCATCACGGCAGCTATCTGCGGCACTTTCAAATACCGACGCATAATCGAGTTGTAATAGAATATGCGTGCGGCACCATATTGACCCGGGAAAACGCCGCCTTGATACGGCAAATTCACTCCGGCGCTATCGACCAGATAAATAATAGGGACGCGATTTCGCATCGCGATCTCTTGAGCACGCAGGATCTTCTTTATCGTTTCCGGATACCAAGCTCCGGCTTTGATCGTCGCGTCGTTCGCGATCACCACGCATTCGCGCCCCTGCACTTTCCCGATAACCGTCACGACCGCCGCCGCCGGAGCCTGGCCGTCGTATTGATCGTAAGCAACCAACAAACCGATCTCCTGCGAAAATGTATCCGCGTCGAGCAGTAAAGCGATTCGCTCGCGTGCCGTCAGCTTTCCTTGCGCGTGGATCTTCTCAACCTTAGCCGCACCGCCGCCGAGACGGAGTTTTTGGGCTAAGGTTTCATATTCGTCGGTAAGCGTTTGCAGCCGAGATCTATCTTCGTGTGGGGTGGTCATTCGTTTCTTTGAGATATTCTGCCAATTTGAAACGGATCTTAATGGAAGGTGAATCGATGCAATGTCCTGCTTCTTCCAGTAGGACGGTAAGATCCGCACGCGGATTTTTTAGAATTATAAAAAGTTTCCTTCTTCGCCACTATACTGAGTCTATCTTACCGATAAATTCGCAACGCTGGAATCACTTATATTCGGATTGTTTGAGCTTGAAACTCTTAGACGAACACGCTTGCTGATGCGGCGGCCGAATGAGAAGGTCTGCTGATTATCATTTGGGGTCTGATCAAAAAGTGTGGTCCAGCTATATCCACCATCACGGGAGATCTCAATTCTGACATCTCCGACTATATTATTACTGGTCCAGGTCAGACTTTGGTTGATCGAACGCGGAACTAACTGGTTTCCGTTAAAGTTACCAAGCGTTATACTTGCTCCGCTGTAGCGATAATTTGCGATCCAATCGGCCGTATTGTTTATCGAACGGGCATTGTCGCGGAGATTGTCCAGTCCTGTCGGTTGGCCGTTGTATATGACCGATGGATTCGAGAAATAGGGCACACGCGTACAACCGGACGGGCACGGGTCAACGTACGACATTACCGTCCTATAACTGCCGTTCACGTAATGTCCATAACCGTAGGGATATGTTGCCGTGCCACCGTTTTCGGGATTGTGATGGCTCGCCATGTTGTGACCCAGCTCGTGAGCGAAACTTAAATTACCGACCGCGCATGTTCGCGCCGTAACGGTAAATCCATTATTCTGATTTCCTCCCTCGGAACCCATCAGATATCCAATGCCGCAAGATGCGGTTGAATTCGTCAGCATAGCGACGAGGTCGGCTTTCAGATCGTTACGGAGGGTTGCTGCCACGACATCAGTGCGCAGATTGCTTAGTTCCGTACTAAAACTTCCAGTCTCTACCATAGCGGTAGACTGTGCACCGACAAGCCGCACCCGCTGACGAATCCGGCTGTTAATGTAAGACGTATTTGTTGAGTCGATCGCTTGCTGAGCAATCAACTGTGCCTGAGTGTCGCCCCCGGCAGAGGCTTTTACTGCGGCCGTATAAAGCACTAAAACGTCTATTCGGTCACCCGAATCGGAAGCAGTGCCCAGAAGGTCAGTTTTAACCGCCATTTCACCCTTAATTGCTCCTGCACACGCTGGAAAGAGTGATTGATCGAGTTCTACGAGAATCTGCTGTTCGCCTTTCGCTATGATCTCATAAACAGCATTCGGCGAATAAATAAGGCCGGCGACATATCCTTTCTTGAACGTTAGAACGACGTCGCCAGTGAACGTTGCTTCGTCGATCTTACCTCGCCAAGTCACATCGTCGATTGAGCGGATCTCAAAACCTTCCACCGTCAATTGCTTTGCTTTATAGGTTCGCCCGTCAAACAATGGAAGGTCGAGTGTTTTGATCGAAGCCGCGAATAAAGCTTGACGATCAATATTGATCGGAGTTTCGCGAACAGCGGCAATCGATGAACGCTCAGACACCGCCGCTGCTTTTGGGATATCTAGAAATGTGAAAAGCCTTTTGCTCGGCGTTTTAAGATCTTGCGCATGGGACGCAAAAACAGCGACCAAGTTGATCAAAAGAGCGACAACGATTAATTGGACCGAACTCATATCAATTTTTCTCACTTATAATAAATGTCGGAACCATGCCGCCGCCGGACGAAACATTAGCGAGTTCGGTTGAAGAGAGACGTGTAAATGCCGACCCGACTTTTCCGAGGAATAACAGCGGATCGAGATCGACGAGCTGTTCTACCAATTCCCAGTTGCCGTGATCGTCGGTCAGCATAGGAAATGATTCGCGGGCGGTCTTAACGCGTTCCTGAACCAGATAATCGCCGTCCTTCAGCGCGAGTCCAATGGCGTCTTCCCACTCTTCGCCGGTGGAGTTCCAGCCGATGTATATTCCGTGGCCGCCGTAATCATCGTTTGGTTTTAAGACCAGCTTGTGCGAATTGTTCCTCGTCCATTCAACCAAATCGATCGTTTCACCGCCGTTCTCGGTTTGTTCCTGACGAAATTTCCTCGTCCAAGGAACATGCTTGGTGATCGCGTCGATCTCTTCGCCCGTAAATAAGTGTTTGTAGCGTTCGTTGGTAAGAACGGCGAAAACCGCTTTTTTATGAACGAGTTTTCCTCTGAAACTGTTAACGAGACACACCGCCCCAGCACGGTAAGCGTCGAGTAATGCGGGCTGAGCCTGCATTATCGGCAGATATTCATTGACCAACAGGCGTTTGTAGACAATATCGATTTCCGTTCCATCGCACGATAGGCGCGAACCGTTGAATTCAAGCTCGCCCGGAGAACAGATAATCGATCGATAACCGTTCGACTCAAAATAATCGCGGAACAGTTCGAATTCCTTGATCGTTGGCAGATCGTCAAGATCCACGATACCGATAACCGGTTTGTGCGACACTTCGCCGCCGCAGAATTCGCGGTAACATTCGAGTAGAACATCAAGTAGTTTTGATGAGCCTTCGAGACCGGTGACGTTATAACGTTCCGTGAATTTCGCCATCACCGGCAAAGACTTGAAGATCTCCGTCGCGGAATCAGAAAAGGCAATGCCAGCGGGGCTTTCGCCATTCAGTTCGACATAACTGTATGAATCATCGGTCAGAAAGGAGTCGAGACGCGATGTCGGAGAGACGTGAGAATATTTAGGGTCGATCTTGACGAGTTCCTTCTCGATCTCCGTCAAGCCGAGTTCGTCGAGGATCGCATCGTCCGCGATCGCGGCATCTTTTACCTTTTGCAACGCGCCAAAGATCGTCTCACCGGTTTTCTTGATCAAAAGCCAGTCGCTCTCCATCACAAAGTGTGGACGAAGATACGGCGAAAGACGGCGCCCGCCAAAGATCAGTTTGGAACTTTCGAGCTGCTCATCGAGCATCTTCTGCGACGCATCCGCGAGTTCGCTGTCCTTCAACAGTTCGTGATAATATTTGATGGCTTTTTTTAGCATACTTACAATACACGGTCTTTTATTTCCAAACCATCAAAACGCTCGCGGAGTAATGCGATTGAAGATCGATTGATCAACCAATAACCGATCGCAACTAAGACCCCAAAAATCAACGTAGCGATCGCCCAAACTGGTCCTGAGACGAGTGCCGTCTCTAGTTTGTCCCTTTGCACCAACTTTTCAGCATCCACATATACCGCTACCGCAAATACAATGTGCAGGATTACGGTAATTACCCCGATCACAATTGAAAAAATGAAGATAATTTGAATTCCGGAATTCATTTCGACATACTCAAGATCTCATCAAACTGATCCTTGGTCAGCGGCATTACTGAGAGTTGGGACTGACGAACTA
>JBBRUA010000110.1:0-9377 GCA_038248245.1 Pyrinomonadales bacterium
CAAAAAACTCGCAACTCCGGCATCATCTCGCTTGGCAGCATGAACAGCCAGAAGATGGTCAATGTCAGCGAGATCGCATCATATATTACCCGCACCAACGTCAGGGGCCACAAATACGCCATCTCGATCGCTACCGATTCGGCACCGCTCGAAATTCGCACGCCGTCGTACGGCGGCAATCATACATCGGTGTTTGGAAAACTCCTTCGCGGAGCGACGACCGCGTATGTTCCGAGCGATCCATCGATCGCCTTGCCAATGATCATCACGGCTTTGTCACAAACAGCCGCGAAGTTCATGAAGGGACGCAAACGGCCGAATTTCAGCTTCGCCGGACGCGAACTGATCATCGACGTGCCCTAAAACATCATTTGAAAGACGATATGCAATGGACAATGGAGTTATTCATTGTCCATTGTTCGTTTCGAAGATCGGATCGAGCCGGCAGGATCGGGCATAGTGAAAAATTTGTCGAACACAATATCGCTATCCTACGTACGATTATTATTGATACTTCGATCCGCCCGCAGATGCTTGGTTCTGCTAAATTATAGTTTTTTGGAGAGTTAGTAATGTTCAATAGAAAGTTTTTGCTCGTTTCGTTTATCGCCATCGCGTCATTCACATCGGCCTGTAAAACCGGACTATTGGGTGGCGATGTTCCAGTTGCCGCCCAGCCTTTGGCACCAGCGGCACCGGTTGTCGTGGACGGGATGAGAACGTCGTACGCAGATGTGGTCGATAAGACATCGATCGCGGTCGTCCGCATCGAGGCTGAGCACAAAGAAAAGGCCCCGGCCCAGCAGCCGCAGCAAATGGCACCATTCGGCGGCGAAGATTTTTTCAAACAATTCCCACAAATGCCGCAGGCACGTCCTAATCAGCGTCCGCAGGTTGAACGCGGTCTCGGATCAGGCGTTATTGCCAGTGCCGACGGCACGATCTTGACGAATTTTCATGTTGTTGACGGAGCCGAAAAGATCACCGTTCTAATGAGCGACAACAAATCTTACGACGCAAAAATCGTTGGCTCCGATCAGCCAAGCGACCTTGCCGTTCTAAAGATCGAGGCTCAGGGCCTTCCGTTCTTGACGCTTGGAAATTCCGATAGCGTCCGGGTCGGTGACATCGTTCTCGCCATCGGCAATCCGCTCGGCATCGGCCAGACGGTCACAGCCGGCATAATCTCAGCCAAAGGCCGCCGAACCGGCCTCAGTGACGGTAGTTACGAAGACTTTCTCCAGACAGATGCACCGATCAACCGCGGTAACTCGGGCGGAGCTTTGGTAAACCTGAACAGTGAACTGATCGGCATCAATTCGCAGATACTTTCCCCCGGCGGAGCCAGCGGCGGAAACATCGGCATTGGCTTTTCGATCCCATCGAATATGGCGAAAAGCGTCATGGAACAGCTTCTCAAGGACGGCAAAGTTCGGCGCGGTATGCTTGGCATCGGGATCCAAAACATTACTGACGATATCGCAAAGGCGCTTGAACTTAAGGACAGGACCGGTATTCTTGTCAGCAGCGTGAAAGCGGGAAGTGCCGCTGATAAAGCCGGAATAAAGCGAAACGACATTGTCATCGCCATCAATGGCGAGAAGATCGAGGACAGTAACGTTTTGCGAAACAAGGTTGCCGGGACCGCTCCGGGAACTGCGATCAAGATTACCGCGATCCGCGACGGCAAGGAACAGGAATTCACTGCAACCCTCGACGAATTCGACAACAAGTCTGCGAAAACTGAAGATCCGACGGGTAAAGGCGGGGAGAACGATCCGAGCGGTAAAGACCAGAGCGGAAAGCTCGGAGTAACGCTCCAACCCGTCACACCTCAGATCGCGAAACAACTTGGTCTAGAGTCCGATTCCGAAGGCCTCGTCGTGACCGAACAAGATCCGAATGGTTCGGCAGCAGAAGCAGGCATCGCTCGCGGTGATGTGATTCTTGAGATCAACCGCAAACCGGTGAATACGGTTGCGGACGTAAAGACGGCCTTGGATGCTGCCGGCACAAAGCCGATGCTTCTACTTATCTCGCGCCGCGGGCAGACGATCTACTTGACGGTTAAGCCGCAATAGTTTGGGTTAATCTTTAAGAACCTGAATGCGGTGCGGGGGCATGGCGATCATGCATTCGTCACCGACCCTCAGGCCGACTACGCGAAAAACGCGGGATTCGAGGTGAAGGCCGCCCGCGTTTAGTTCGATGATCGTGGTCGAACCTAGGAAGCGAATCGCAGTGACGACGGCTTTGATGATGTTGTCTTCAGGGAATGCGGCTTCGAATGAGATCGAAACCTGCTCGGGACGGATGGCGAGCGAGACGTTTTGATTGATCGCACCCAGAGCATGTTTGGCGGTCGGTTTGGCGTGAAGGCGATGGCTGCCTTCGATGGTTTGAAACTCGGGAAGGTCGGCGTTCGTCGATGTCAGGCGGCGGGCTGCAAATATATTATTGCGTCCAACAATAGCAGCGACGGTACGCGACGCAGGGTTTTGATAAATCTCCTGCGGGAAACCGACCTGAGCGATCTCGCCCTTTACAATAACGGCAACACGGTCGCAGATGGTGGCGATCTGTTCGAAGTCCGACGACGCGAAGATCACCGTTTTGCCATCCTCCTTAGCGAGTTTAGTGATCTGTTGGAGCAAAACATCACGCTCAGCGACGTCCACACCGCAGAACGGATCATCGAACAGCATTACGCCTTCCTTGCGGCTAAAAGCCTGACGAAACTCTTTCACACGGATCTCTCCGTCCGAGCCGGAGGCCTTATCGCGCTGAAAAATTGATGTTAGTCCTGAGCGTTGTTCGCGTTCGAAAAGATAGCAACGGGAGCCCGCCAGATCTCCGGTCACGGTCGTCGCCCCGCCATTTGACTTCTCTGTTCCGGCTATCATTCTTAGGAGCGTCGTTTTTCCCGCACCGGTTCCGCCATAAATTCCGAACACCTCACCGCTCGCGGTCTCTAACTCGATATCGCGGAGAGCCCAGGTATTTTCGTAGCGTTTAGAGAGATTCTTGATGTTTAATGGCATCTGATCAGGATTATTCGCAACTTAACGGAGTTGTTTTCGTGCAAAGAAAAGTATGCTTTTGTCATCGGATTAATGCAAGGATAGACTTAACCCAGGAAACAATGACAGAGATAAAACATAGTTTGAAACGAAAGCTCGCCCACGCGGGCGGCTGGCAGGTGGCAAAGCGCGTGGCGAAGATGGTTCCGTTTGGCGGAACGGTGATCGTTGCGGTGCTCGTGGGCAGCGACATTAAAAATAAGGGCGTCGTTAATGGCCTGATTAATTCCGGTATCGACGCCATACCTTTTGTCGGTCTCGGGAAGAATGTGGTCGAGCTGATACGCGGCGATTTTATTCCGAATAAACCGGCAAAGAAGCCAACGAGGGTCTAGCGGAGTCCAGTTATGAAAGATCTAAGAATTTATTTTTCTGCCTTTGTCGTGGTCGCGACGGTCTTCGTTCTCTCTACGGGAGCGGACGCGCAGACCCGTCGCAAGCGTACGACGACTAGAGCTACGCCTGTTGTATCGGCGACACCGCCCCTCGGAGATGTGCAAATTATCAGTCAGGCAAGCGATCAGAATTTGCTCGATCCGGCGACGATAGGTGCGGTCCAAACGCAACCAACCGTCGAGACCGACCCGAACGTTCAAAAGATCAGAGACCTCAATTCCCGTATTAAAAAACTCGAGGCCGCTCGTACCAACGAATACGATGACGGCCAAAAGCGTCTGTTGCTAAATCTCGATATCCTGACGCGAGCTGAGCAACGAAGCGAGAGCCTAAGAAAACAGCTTTTTGAGATGATTGAAAAGGAAAACTCTGTAAAATCAAGGCTCGACGAGATCGCCAGCGACCTTAGACCCGAAGCTATTCAGCGTTCTGCAAACTTTGCCGGAACTATGCGTCCCGAAGAGATCCGCGAACTCCGGCAAAAATCCCTTGACTCCGAACGGCGGAATCTCGACGCTTTGCTCATCGAGATCCAGTCGACCCGCTCCAACATCGCGTCTACGCTCCAGAAATCTGACATCTTGGTTGATAAACTTAGACTAAAACTGGAAAAGGACATCGACGACTCTTTCATCGTTAAGGACGAACTAGATAACTAAGGTTTTTCTCGCGAAATGAATCTTAGAAAGCACGAACGAGGTCCAACCTTGTTCGTGCTTTTTTATTTGGTTGAGCAGGATTAGCGAAATTAGTTGCAAGTCAATGCAACTTCCCGCGTTCCTTTAAACGTCAAAGAAGCAAAACATTGTCGGGCTTCTAGAAAAGAATCGGAGATCAAATTATGAGTTTTAAGTCGTTTGCGGTTGTTTTTTGCGTTGTGTTTGCGGGCCTTTTTTCGGTTTTTAGCGTGTCGGGGCAGGGAATTATTGTCCCGATCGTTTGCGATCGGCGGCCGTGCCGACCAACGCCGCGGCCGATGCCGCAGCCGTTGCCGAACGCCTTGCCGGTCAAATCGATCCAGCTAAATACGAAGATCAACGGTCAGGTCGCGACGACGCATGTCGAACAGATCTTTCGCAACGATACTCAATACACGCTTGAGGGAACATATTTTTTCCCGATTCCGGAAACGGCTTCGATTGTAGAGTTTGCGATCTGGGAGAACGGAAAAAAGCTGGTTGGCGAGGTTCGTTCGCGTGAAGAGGCCCGTCGGATCTATGATGAGATCGTACGACGTCAGCGAGACCCAGGCTTGCTCGAGTATGCCGGTAAGAACCTGTTTCAGGCATCGATATACCCGATACCGCCAAATTCCGACAAGAAACTTGAGTTAACTTATACAGAGGTTCTCAAAGCCGAATCAGGCACGGTTTCGTACCGATATCCACTGGGAACCGGTCGAAACATCTGGGCGAATCGTGGACCCGTTCCGCTCGACATGAGTCAAAGGAATATGCCGGTGCAACAGTTTGGAACCGTTTCGGCGTCTATCGAGATCGTGGGTAAGGAAGCACTGCGAAATATTTACTCGCCGTCGCACAACATCGACGTAAAACGAAAAGGCGAAACGGCGGCGAATGTTTCATTCGAAACGAAGAGTAACGACACCGATTTTCAACTGTTTTACGGCCTATCCAACAACGATTTTGGAATGTCGCTTGTCACTTATCGTGAGCCGGGGAAGGACGGATATTTTCTGCTGATGTTGTCGCCGAAAGATACGATTTCGGAGAACGAACTGGTCAATAAAGATATTGTTTTTGTGCTCGACACATCGGGTTCGATGGCCGACGAAGGCAAGATGGATAAGGCACGAAAGGCTTTGCTTTTTGGCGTCAAAACCCTGCGAGATGGTGACCGATTTAACATTATTAATTTTTCGGGCGAAGAGCACCTGATGGAACGCAGCCTGATAGCGGCGAATGCGGCGGGAAAGAGACGCGGTGAAGAGTTTGTAAATAAACTGTCCCCGACCGGCGGCACCAATATCAATGATTCGTTGCTGGCATCGCTGAAACAATTTGAAAAAGGTGACCGGCCGAAGATGCTCGTGTTTATGACCGATGGTTTGCCGACAGTTGGCGAGACAAACGTCGAACGGATCACTGCCAATCTCAAGAATGCGAAAAATATGGACATTCGTATATTTCCGTTCGGTTTTGGGTACGATGTGAATACTACTTTGCTCGACAAGATTGGTTCGGAGAATTCGGGAGTGTCGGATTACGTCCAGCCTAAAGAAGACCTCGAGATAAAGGTTTCGAACTTTTTTACGAAGGTCAGTTCGCCGGTTATGGCCGATCTTGATCTGGATTTTGGACCGCTTTTAACCGAGTTTATGTATCCGCGAAAAATGACCGATCTGTTCCGCGGAATGCAGATGACCATCATCGGCCGCTACAAGAATACTAGCGACCTAAAAAATATCACTCTTAAATTGACAGGAAAGGCGGGGAAAGAGATTCGAACATTCAAATATTCTAATCTCGATTTTCCCGTGCGATCTGATGAGAATAACTTCTTGCCAAGATTGTGGGCGAGCCGTCGCGTGGGTTGGCTGCTCGAGCAGATCCGCAGCAATGGCGAGAATAAAGAGACTCGTGACGAGGTCGTCGAGTTGGGTACGCGATATGGTTTGGTTACGCCGTACACTTCGTACTTGGCGACTGACGGTTCGATGGCGACGACGAGACAGAATGCTCCTATGGCAGCGAGGCTGTCGACCGAAGCGAAGAGAAGGGTTGCCGAGACGAGCGGTGCTGGAGCAGTCGATATGAGTGTTCAACAGAACTCGATGCAGTCGAATGCCCGGGCGGTTGCGGCCGACAAAGATGAAGAAGATCAGGTTCTG
Source organism: Pyrinomonadales bacterium (assembly GCA_038248245.1). GTDB lineage: Bacteria > Acidobacteriota > Blastocatellia > Pyrinomonadales > Pyrinomonadaceae > OLB17. The sequence continues at coordinate 6,328 of JBBRUA010000110.1, forward strand.
ATCCGAAATACCATCAACAGCCAGTTCGTCGCGAATAAGAACTTTACCAACCAGAGCGGCGTATGGATGGACACGGATTTTGTCGAAGGCTCGAAATTGCCTTTGGTCTCGCTCAGCTTCGCGAGCGATGATTACTTCAAACTGATCGAACGAGAACCCGGCCTTGTGAGCTATCTGGCCCTTGGCGAACAGGTTGTCGTGGTCTGGAAAGGTAAGGTCTACCGAGTCACGCGGTAAATAGTCGGGTAAACGCCGAACGATAAAACTACATCCGATAAGGTGATTTTTGATGATAGAACAATTATTCTATTGAACAAAGGTCACCTTTTTTCGTTGAAAGTATTTGTGGCAGCATTTTGGAGAAATGGTTTGAGCTATTTATTTTTAACATTCTCGTTGATGCTCGTTGGCTGTTCGGGTGTTTTCGCACAGGGTTGGACCCAACGCACGCCAACCGGTAAGGGCGATCTGGTCGCGGTTCACTTTACATCGGCGATGCGCGGTTTCGTGGCGGGCGATGACGGCTACCTGGCATCGACCGACGATGGCGGAAAGAACTGGAATAAATATCCGCTTAACACCAGTGAAAATATTAACGAAATATATTTCCGCAACGACACTAACGGTTACCTGGTCGCCGGACGCCTGTTATTTATCACACAAGACGGAGGCCGTACTTGGCAGGAAACGCGGATCTATAGATCGGCGAACATTCGCGGCGGAACGCCGGAACTCATCAGCATTAGATTCTCCGATAAGAAACGCGGCCTCGCCATCGGTAACATTTTAAATAAAGACGACCAAATCATTGAATCGCTGCTCATGAAGACCGAAGATGGCGGCGACACATGGTCTCGCGTCATTCTTCCCACTAAAAACGAGCTTTTTCACCTCGATTTTAACGGCAACTCTCACGGCTGGATCGTCGGTGATAAGGGACTGATTCTTGCCACACAGGACGGCGGTTCGACTTGGAAAAAACAAAGATCGGATGTCGTCAGAGCTCTGTTCAGCGTCGATTTTCGAGACGATAACGTAGGCTTCGCGGTCGGTGGCGGCGGGACTATTCTCCGGACCGACGACGGCGGGGAGAATTGGCAAAAGGTAGCGACCAATTTCACAGACACTTTCAAACGCGTCAACTTCGCCGACGACAAGAACGGATGGATAGTCGGCCACCGAGGCTCAATCCTAAGAACTTCCGACAGGGGAATGACTTGGACCCGACAGGAAAGTAACGTCAAAGCCGATATATACGGCCTCTTCATGACCAAAAAATACGGCTGGGCAGTCGGTGCGGACGGTTCGACCGTCGAATTCCAAAGATAAACAAAAAAACTATAATTTGTCGCTGAAAATGTCACCGGGATTTAACATCCAGGAATAACTGTGTTACTTTGCATAGTAATTTCTACTCAAATGATAAAGAACCATCAGTTTTCGTTATAATATTTTCGATATTCTTGGAGGACAGGCGATGAAAAATAGGCGACTTCTTGGCGTTTTAATTTCTGCTGCACTTGGCATTTTTATGTGCGGCTCTATCTTTGGACAAGGTACTACTTCTCGGGTCACCGGTACAGTAAGCGACGCTGCGGGTGCTCCGGTTGTAGGTGCGAGCGTCACGCTTACTCGTGAGGGCACGGGAACCTCGCTCACGACACAGACAAGTGATACGGGCTATTACGTGTTCGACCTCATTCAGTCAGGGAGTTACGAAATAGCCGTCGAGAAGCCCGGATTTAAAAAATTCGTGTCCAAAGGGAATACGGCGAATATCAACCAGCCAACTACCGTAAATGCGGCGCTCGAAGTTGGCGACGTCTCCGCCGTAGTTTCGGTTGAAGGTTCGGCGGAACAGGTGCAGACGGGTAGTTCCGGTAACTTCGGCGGCACGGTCGAGCAACGAACTATTGAGGCATTGCCGATCGTTGGTACTCGCGGAAGAAATCCTTTGGATCTCCTCAATTTTCAGCCCGGCGTAACCACCGGAGCAAACACCGGCGGCGGCGTTCACGTCAATGGATCGCGTGATCGGGCGTTCAACTTCACGCTTGACGGTATCGATATAAATGAATCGACCGCTGGTGGTTCGAACTTCACGCCGCTTCGGCCCAATCCTGATTCGATCCAGGAATTTCAGATCGTCACAAGCGGATTTACTGCTGAATTAGGAAGAAGTAGCGGAGCACAGGTCACATTCGTGACCCGATCGGGCACGAATCAATTTCGCGGTAACCTTTTCGAATATTACCAAACGCCGAGATTCCTCGCTCGTGGTTACGCTGCGAACGTGAATCGGACGGGTAAAGAACAATTCGTTCAGCACATCTTTGGCGGCAGCTTCGGCGGTCCGCTTTTTAATCCCGGCTTTGGCGAGGGAACTAAGCTCGGATTGCTGCGGGATAAAGCTTTCTTTTTTGTAAACCTTCAAATGTTGAGGGCTTACGACAGCGTTCTTCAGACGAGGACGGTTTTCACGCCGACTGCTCGGACGGGGATTTTTAGATGGGTTCAGGGCGGAGCAAACGGAACTGGTTCGGTCAACTCAGCAGGCACTCAGGTCAATCCAAACTGTGCCGTCGGGCAAATTGGCACGGCAGCGGTGCCTTGCGTTCAGGCCTACAATATCGCGGCAGGAACGGCGATCTCGCTCGATCCGCTACTCATGGGATATATCAATTCGATGCCCGCACCTAATAGTTATAGCGCGACCGGAGACGGCCTAAATACTGCCGGTTTCCTCTTCAACGCTCCTCAAAAGGAAAAGCAGTATGATTTCGTCTCGAAATTCGATTTCAAGCTGAACGACGCAAACAACTTTTACGTCCGATATGCACAAGGTGAGCAGAACACTTTTGGCGACGGCGGAAATGGCGGAAGACCGCGATTCCCCGGCGTGCCGAATTTTGTCGATACGTTTCGAACGCCAAAAAATCTGGCGATCAATTGGCGTTGGGCTCCGACATCTAAATTTGTAAACGAGTTTATTGTCGGACGGAGCCAGTTCGGTTTCAGGTTTCTGACGCCTCAACCCGATCCTAAATATG
>JBBRUA010000111.1:0-9371 GCA_038248245.1 Pyrinomonadales bacterium
ACCTTCCAGCCTTCATACGAACTGTAATCGACATTCATGTGCTCGTGCTCGACACCGAAGGTGTGTTCGGTGTCCGGATTGAAGATAACGATGTCCGCATCTGACCCGACGGCGATCGTTCCTTTTTTGGGGAAGAGGCCGAACATCTTCGCGGCGGCGGTCGAGGTCAGCTCGACAAAGCGGTTGAGCGAGATGCGGCCCTCGACAACGCCGCCGTTGTAGATGAGCGACATACGGTTTTCGACGCCGGGAGCACCGTTTGGAATTTTCGTGAAATCGTTGATCCCGAGTTCTTTCTGTTCCTTCATACAGAACGGACAATGGTCGGTCGAGATGACTTGCAGGTCGTCCATCTTGAGGCCTTTCCAAAGTTCTTCTTGGTTGTGCTTCTCACGCAGCGGCGGCGTCATGACGTATTTCGCACCTTCGAAATCGTCGCCGTAATCTTCGATCGAGTGGAAAAGATATTGCGGGCACGTCTCGGCAAAGGCCGGAATGCCGCGATCTCTCGCTTGGCGGACCTGATTCAAAGCCTCGGTGCAGCTTAGATGAACGATGTAAACAGGTGACTCGGCCATTTCGGCGATGGCGATGGCACGATGAACACCCTCGGCTTCGGCGATTGTTGGACGCGTGAGGGCGTGATACTTCGGCGCCGTGCGTCCGTCGGCGATGAAGCGCTTGATGATCTCGTTGATGACGATGCCGTTCTCGGCGTGCATACAGATCAGCCCGCCGCGTTGCCCCGCCGCCGACATTGCCCGAAAGATCGTCGCGTCGTCCGCCAAAAACACGCCCGGGTACGCCATAAACAGCTTGAACGAAGTGATGCCCTCGTCCATTAGCTTATACATCTCTTTCTCGTCGCCGTCCTCAAATTCGGTCGTGATGAGATGAAAGCCGTAGTCGATGCAGGTCTTGCCCTCGGCCTTTTTGTGCCACGCATCGACGCCCGAGGTCATCGATTCGCCCTTCGTCTGCACCGCAAAATCAATGATCGTAGTCGTCCCGCCAAACGCCGCCGCCCGCGTCCCGGTAAAGAAATCGTCCGACGCAAACGTCCCGCCAAACGGCAGCTCCATATGCGTATGCGGATCGATCCCGCCGGGAAACACAAGCTTGCCGCTCGCATCAATGACCTTATCCGCCTCGATATTGATCTCTTTGCCGATCAACGAAACGGTCCCGTCCTCGATCACAATGTCTGCCCTGTAGTCATCAACCGCAGTAACGACGCGTCCGTTTTTGATAAGTGTTTTCATAGAGATTATTTACCAACTATAATTAAGATTATGCAATACTACGAATATGGCAATTTTAACCTATGAGATGGCCGTTGAGCGAAACCCCGGCAAGGTAAGCGGCGAATGGATTTTTCGTGATACACGCGTGCCGATTTCCGCCCTGTTCGAAAACTTGAAGGACGGTGTATCAATTAACGAGTTTCTTGAATGGTTTCAGGGCGTCAAACGCGAACAAGTGATAGCCGTTTTAGATCATGAAATCGAGGAACTAAAAAAGGCGGCATGAAGATCTTGTTCGATCAAGGAACGCCGGTTCCGCTCAGAAAACTGCTACCGGATCACTCCATAATTACTGCTTACGAGCGCAGTTGGCAAACTCTTGAAAACGGCGACCTTATCGCGACCGCTGAAGCTGATGGCTTTGAAGTGATCATCACGACCGACCAAAACCTAAAATACCAGCAAAATTTGACCGGCAGAAACATCTCCATAGTGGTTCTGACCTCGACTTCGTGGCCTCGCATACGGGAAAACCTAGATGCCATAAGGTTCGCCTTAGATAATCTTTCTCACGCTTCATTTCTGGAAATCGAAATACAGTGAGCTTCGTTGCTTTTTCAAGTGAGCAATTCTCCGATCAACGAAACGGTCCCGTCCTCGATCAAAATGTCTGCCCTGTAGTCATCAACCGCCGTGACAACGCGTCCGTTTTTAATTAGTGTTTTCATCGCTTAGTGCTTTTCTTTTAGCGTTAGTGGAATGTGGTTGTCTCAATCCCCCGTAAGACCAGGCAAACTAGATAACCGAAGCCATTCGTCCTGACCAATGATTTTAACCTCTTGAGCTGGTTGTAACTTTCCATCAAGAATCATCGCCCTCACTTCCTCAAGTGAGTATGGACCATGTGACAAACCGTCAATTTTAATAATAACTTTCACAGTTTTCTGGTGTCGGCACTCTTTTATTTATTTGGGTCGTTGATCGGATTCCATTTTTTAAGCCAAGATCAACGACCCTTTTTCTATATTAGCCTACCCGTTCACGGCTTCTTCTTCCTCGTCAAACCGGACTTCTTCTCAGATTTGCGGACGAAGCCAATTGCGAGCGTTGTGCGGGCCGCGCGTTGCCGTGGGCCGGATCGCCCGCGACGCCCTTGCCGACCTTTGAGCGTTTGTCGCTCGCGGCGACATATTTGTCACCCGGGCAAATCCCGCATTAACTGCTCGCCGATATATTTGTCGTGGTTTAGTCCGACATCGCCGATACCGCTACTGAAAGCTCCAATAAACTTATCAAGCGGATCAGGAATATCCTCCGGCGAAGGGATGGCCAATTGCTCGACGGCGATCTCTTCGATCTGCTTACCCTTTTTGGATGCCCTTTCGGTTAATATCCGGTAAGTCTTTTCCGGTATTTCTAATGTAAGCGAATGTGTCATTTTCACACCTCAATACGAAAACTTTACCATGTTTTCAAGCCGTTTTAGTAGAACATTCGTCATACCCGCGTCCCGGTAAACAAATCATCCTCCGAATGCGTCCCGCCAAACGGCAGCTCCATATTTGTCACGCGGATCGATCCCGCCCGGAATCACGAGCTTTCCGCTCGCATCGATGACCTTATCGGCCTCGATATTGATCTCTTTGCCGATCAACGAAACGGTGCCGTCCTCGATCAAAATGTCTGCCCTGTATTCATCAACCGCCGTGACGACGCGTCCGTTTTTAATCAGTGTTTTCATAACCATATCCCGTCAATAATAAATAACGTCGTCAAGCCTTTACGTCATGCGGATAGAAATTCGTAAAGATAAATGCATAAATTCTTTCGCTTTTCATTAAATATCCTGATAACTAAACTACGATCGTTTCTTTGTAAATCTTCAAGACCTTTCCTGTATGAGCTTCAATGAGCATCTTTCGGTAGGTTCCTTTGCCGATGAAGAATAATGGTTCATCCGGTTCGACCGTTTTATTGTCGGACAGCATCCATGTAAACGAACCGCTTTCCCAGTCATATACAAAATAAATGGAAGTGCGTTCTCGTGGAAAGCCATTTCGCGATGCGATAGCAAGAGCCTCTTTGCACGATATAAGCTTCGCCTTTTGTGGTTCAGAGGCGATATTCGGCAGGGCCAAGTCGTCTATTAACTTGCCGGAGCCATCAGCTACGACCTTAAAGCGAAACGCCTTAAGCCCTTTTCCTTTGTCAGAAGCTTTGAAGACAAGGTCATACGCATCGATGCGCTGCTTGTCGTTTGGTTTCAAAGGGTCGGCTTGGTCGAAGTCCAATAGATAGCCATAGTCAAGCTTGAGCTTACTTGTGTAGCTTGATCCAACACGCATTTGCAGTTGTTGCAGGATTGCATTACGGATGTCCGGCGAAATAACACTCAGTTTTTCAATTGTGACGCGAGCTTTATTATCTTTCAAAAAGTTATGTGAGCTTTCGTATCCGTATTCGACCGGACATTTGCCAAAGTTCTTGAAGTTTTGAGCAGGATTTCGCTCCGGCCAACAAGCAGCCACCGCAATAACCAAGAGTAGTAATAATGTAGATTTGCTCAGAACCATAAATAAGGCTTTGGCGTCAGCTTATTCCAAATTCTTTGGGCTTTGCCCATCGATGTGCGGAAAAGCTGTGCTTTTCCGTCACATTAAATATAGACTCAAGCGGCTATGCCGCCCGTCAGGAGCGGCGGCGCAGCCGCAAATACTATTAGGTGCATATCGGAAAAGCGGAGCTTTTCCGCACATCGAACGGCGTAGCCGTAAGACCTCAAATTCGAAGCCGCAAGTAACGACTCCTATTCCGTCGGCTTCCTCTTCCTCGTCAAACCGGACTTCTTCTCGGATTTGCGGACGAAGCCCATGGCTCCGTAGAGCGGGCTGTCGTTGCCGTAGGCTGGGTCGCCGGCGAAGCCCATGCCGACCTTTGAGCGTTTGTCGCTCGCGGCGACGTATTTGTAATTCTTCGTTATGACCTTATGGCCTTTCACGCCCTTCGCGGACGAACGCGACGATTTCTTTGGTGGTAACGTCCAAGTCAATACCTGTAATATCAAGCGCAGAACGCTTGGCGATCTCCGGTTTAAGGATAAACACCTGACCGTTGGTTCGTTTGATCCGAACTTCGCCTTCGTCCAATGCTCGCTCAAGTAAAACGGATAAATTCTCTTGTGTTTCCGTGTATGTTTGCATTTTGTTAGTTTGCCTCCCAGACTTAAACGCCCGCCGCTTTTGCCGCGCGAACTAATCCGCTATCTAATGTCAACAACGGGCAACCGCGATTAAGAGCACACGCGATCATATAGGCGTCATACGCATAAACTTTGTGCGTATCAACTATTTCTAGAGTCTTTTCCAATTCAACATCAACCAGGTCAATCGGAATCTCGTGATAAATCCGTATCGCCGCCCGAGCCTGTTCGAGAGTAATGCGTCCGCGTTTAATCATCGCCGAAAATGCGTTGCCTAGTTCCCAATACAACGAACGCGGTGCAACCAATTCATAGCCCTGCGTTTTGGCAATCAACAACGGCTTTTCAGGTTCGTTTGCAATAACGGCAATGATCGTTGACGTATCAGTAACTAACTCCATATAGATAACTCCACATACCCAACTTTAACAAATACGCGGGCCTCCGTGGTGAATTTCTTTTTTTAGCACAAAGCCAAACCAGCGTCGAGAGCGTCGAGACTTATCAGCCGCGTCCGTCGGCGTAATTCACTCGTCCGCTTTTATTTCGTCTGGCTTATCTTCGTTAATTTGTTCGGCGAGGACTGCGTCGGCGGCTTCGGCTATGCGTTCTTCGATATTTGCGCTCGGGGCGTCTTCAGGGGCAATATCCCCTGCATGGTAAAAATATGAGGCTTGGTAAAGTTCGCGCAGGAATTTGAAAAAGACTTTGCCGATGGCTATCGCGGGAATGGCGAGGATGATCCCGAGCAGCCCAAATAGTTTGCCGCCGATCAGCAAACCTAAGAACACGGCCATCGGATGCAGGTTAAGGCGGCCGCCGATGATCCGCGGGGTAAGCACGTAGCCTTCGAGAGTTTGGACGGCGACGATCACGCCCAGCACGGCGGCGACATCCCAGACGCCGCCGCCATTGGCGAGGGTGATGCCGACGGCCAGGATTATGCCGAGCAGCGTTCCGACATACGGGATCGCGTTGAGCAGGCCGGCGATCAAGGCGATTCCCGCCCAGGCCGGCAAACCGACGAGCCAGAAGCCGACGCCGTAGAACACAGACATGATCAGCCCGATCAGCAATTGGCCGCGAACGTAGGATTCGAGAATGCGACCCGATTCGTCAAACAAACGGGTGAATGGCGCGCGAAATCTGGGCGGGATCAATTCTTCTAACGAATCGCGCCACTTTGGAAAATCGATAAGTATGTAGAAAACAAAGAACGGTACGAGAAGTAGATCGAGTGAGGAAACGAGGAACGTCAAAATGGCCGTTCCGCCGCTGGTTTTGACGTTGGTTCCGTCGGGCTCGACCGTGGTCGATTCGGCCGCTCCGCTGAGAGTGACAAAGGGATCGCTTAAAAACTTTTCGATCCTGTCGCCTGCGACGCGTTCGAGAGCCGGCGAGTACCGTTTCAATGCTGCTCGCTGCTGGACTGCATTCTCCGGCGTAAAATTATCACTGATTTTTTCTGCGGCCTTCGAGCTTTCGGTCCATAGATCCGGAACAACGTAGGCGAGAAATGCTCCGATCGCCAACGAAACCAAAATAATGGCGATGAAAGCCGAGATGGGCCGCGAAAGCCCCCGTTTTTCGCCCTGATGAACGATCGGGTTAAGCAGATACGCGAGGGCGATCGACGCCAGGACCGGAACGATCGCCACCCCACCAACAACATAGAGAAAATAGAGGATCAAAACCGAAACAACTGCAGTCGGCACCCACCGCAACCACCAAAACGGCGACCTCTCCTCGGGCGGTTTCGAATTGTACCAGCTATTTTTCATGACTCTCGTCTTCGGTCAAATCGCTGACTCTAGTCGTCAATAGCAGTGACGACGCGGCCGTTTTTAAGACGTGTTTCATAAGAAACTTACCGCAGAGTCACAGAGAACATTCACTTCAAACTTGCTTCGAAAACTTTAGAGCAGTTTCCACAGACTAACTGATATTCGCAAACGCTTCCGTGCTCTATGTCTCCGTGATGAATTTCTTTTCTTAGCACAAAGCCAAACCTGCATCCAGGGCGGCGACCAGTTCATCCACATTATCTTTCGTCGAATTGAGCATCATTCCGGTTCTGATGACGTTGCCGTAGAGGCCGCCTTTGCCGATGAGGACGCCTTGGCGTTTTGTTGCTTCGAAAACGGTCAAGACTGCCTGCGGTGCCGGTTCTTTTGTAGTCCGGTCCTTTACGAGTTCGAGGCCTTGCATTAGGCCCATGCCGCGAACGTCGCCGATTATCGGGTATTTTTCCGCGAGTTCCTCAAGTTTACCGCGGAAATAGTCGCCGACGACCCGGCAGTTGGTGCGGAGGTCGTCGTCCTCGATCATTTTAATGACCGCGAGGGCCGCCGCCGTCGAGACCGGATTGCCGCCGAACGTCGCGAAGGTCAGGCCCGGGAACCTGTCGGCCACCTCGGCAGTCGCGATCGTCCAGCCGATCGGAATGCCGTTGGCCATTCCTTTCGCGGAGGTCATAATATCGGGAACGACATTCCAGTGTTCGATGCCGAACCACTTGTCACCGGTTCGGCCCCACGCGGTCTGAACCTCGTCGGCGATGCACACGCCGCCGTATTTACGTGCGATGCCGTACGCGATCTCAAAATATTCCGGTGGCGGCACGATGAATCCACCGACGCCCAAGATCGGCTCGGCCATAAACGCCGCGATCTCGCCGGTCGTCGTCGTCTGTATCAACTCTTCGATGTCATTGGCACACGCCAGTCCACAGCTTGGGTATTCGAGCTTGAACGGACACCGATAACAATAGGGTGCCGGCGCATGAACGATGCCCGCGACCTGGGCCGGCAAAGGCCGCCACGTCGAGTGCCCAACCGCCGAAAGTGCAGTCGCCGAACGCCCCGAATAACTGTGCCGCAACACAACGACCTCGTGCCGCCCGGTCGCGAGTTTCGCCGCCATCTGCGCGGTGTCGTTGGCCTCGGTACCGCTGCTCGAGAAGAAGGATTTCTTCAAGGCTCCCGGCGTTATCTCGGCGAGTTTCTCGGCCAGATCCGACTGATTCTGATTCACATAAAGCCCGGACGTGTGTTGCAAAGTATTATTTTGCCCCACCACCGCCGCGTTGATCGTCGGATTGGCATGCCCGACACTCACCGTCAGCACCCCGCCAAAACAGTCGAGATATTTGTTGCCGTTTTCATCCCAAACATACTCACCCTCGCCCTTCACCAACGCCACGGGCTCCTGATAATAAGTAGCCACGGCCGGAAAAAGAAATTCCTTATGCTTCTCAACGGCGCTCTTGACCGTCGATGTCTGTTCTGCTGAATTCATAATTTTTAGATACTACCATCAATCGCATCTTCAAAAACTTGGATCTGATCCCGCGACGAATGCAGAACTCGATAGATCTCGACGCCGTTTTCGATCGAAAAATAGAAGATGTTGTAGTTTTTGAATGGAAACTGCCTCAGGCCAACGACCATGTCACTACGGTCGCGTCCCATTAGTGGATTCTGAGCGATCGTTCCGCAGATCTTGACTACCGAGCGAATGAACTTTTCTGCCGCGTTCTCGCCACGCTCGGTAAGGTAGGTCCAGGTCTGCTTAATGTCGGTCGTTGCAATAGGAGAAAAGGAGAGACCCGTATTTTCAACTGTTAAGTCGCTGTCCATATTCTTCCTTCGCCTCCTTAATCAGCTTTTCTGCAAACCCATCGAGGTCTGATAATTTAATGTCAATTCCCTCGCCCTTACGGATTTGATCTACGCCGAGCATGATCTCGCGGCGCAGTTCGTCGGTGCGGATGCGGCGCAGTTCGTCCTGATCCTGAAGCAGGCGAAGGCCTTCGCGCACCACTTCGCTGGCGGAGTTGTAGCGGCCTGATTTTACCTTGTCGTTGACTAGTTTTTCGAGTTCCGGGGTTAAAGATACGTTCATAATTACTGCTCTCTCCTTATCCACAGTTTAAGAATAATAACAATCTATGTCAATCTTTGTTATCACCGGCTAGTACAAATTACTTTCCCGCTTTCTTCCCGTGTGATCGACGTAAACGACCTTTAGTTCGGTGTAGAAATCGAGAGCGGTGGAGCCTTGTTCGCGGGCGCCGATACCGGTGGCCTTTATGCCGCCGAATGGAATGTGGGCTTCGCCGCCGGTGGTTGGGGAATTAATGTGCGTCATGCCGCTCTCGATCTCGTTAACGAATCGCGTGATGTCGTTGTGATCGTTCGAGAATATCGACGAAGACAGGCCGTAATCGCTGTCGTTGGCGACGATCATCGCCTCGTCGAGATCCTTGACACGCATGATCGACAGCACGGGGCCGAATATCTCTTCGCGGGCGATCCGCATGTCGGGTGTGACGTTATCGAAAACTGTCGGTTCGACAAAATATCCGTTTTCGAGACCTTCGCCGCTCGCCTTTCCGCCGCCGCAGAGCAACGTGGCTCCGTCTTCGCGGCCGATGTCCATATATTTCAGAACCGTGTTGAACTGCGATTCGTCCACCGAAGGCCCGATCTCGCTCGACTCATCGGCTCCGTTGCCGAGCTTGAATCCCTTCGCTCGCGCAACGATCTTCTCGACGAATTTATCCGCGATCGCATCCACCACGACCGCTCGCGAAGTCGCCGTGCAACGTTGCCCGGTCGAACCAAACGCACCGAGCGACGTGTGTTCGACCGCGAGATCGATATCGCAATCGGCGAGTACGACGACCGGATTTTTCCCGCCCATTTCAGCCTGAAACGGAATGCCGCGTTTCGCGACCTGCGCGTACATCTTGAATCCGATCTCGCTCGAGCCGGTGAACGAAACCGCTCGAACCGCCGGATGATTGATGATCTCCTCCCCGGCCTCGCTGCCCGAGCCGATCACTAGATTCAGCACGCCGTCCGGCACGCCGGCGTCGAGAAATAGCTCGGTGATCCGCACCGCACACGCCGGCGTCTTCGACGCCG
>JBBRUA010000112.1:0-9365 GCA_038248245.1 Pyrinomonadales bacterium
ATGCGACGTCCGTGACGTCGAGACGGATGCATTCGATATCAACAATCTTCTGCAATTCGACTGCTTTCTCGGGATCGCGCATCGTGGCCGCGACTTTCCAGTTTTTTGTTTGAAAAAGCTTTGCCGTTTCAAGTCCGATCCCGCTCGACGCACCGGTAATGAGCACTACTTTATCCATGTGTAAGAATTTAACACAGAGACGACAGGACAGGAGTTTTTTTCCACAGATGGACACGGATAGACACCGATTTATTGAATCAAAATTAGGGTCAGATTCTTATTGTGTTTATCCGTCTTTATCGGTAGACAATTTCCTTCCGATCTCTCTGTGCCTCCGCGTCTCTGTGGTAAAATTTAACTATGAAGTTCCTTCATATTTCGGATGTCCATCTTGGGTGTACGCGCTATCAGTTGCCGGAGAGTCCGCGTGATTTTTTTGATGCGTGGGTCGATGTTTTGCAGCGGTACGCTATCGATGAGCGAGTCGATTTCGTTATAATGTGCGGCGATTTTTTTCACAAAAGATCGGTGCCGCCGGAGACGATGAACTACGCCGTCGAAGGTCTAACATTGCTAAAAAATGCCGGTATCCCGGTCGTCACGATCGAGGGGAATCACGACCAAAAGCACACCGACAGCGACTTTAGCTGGCTGCGTTCGCTCGCGAGTTGGGGTTTGCTGATTTTGCTCGAACCGCAGTTGATCGATGGCAAGATGACCTATGAGCCGTGGGATGAGGCGACGAAGAAGGGCGGATTTTTCGACATTGGGCAGGCGAGAATTTTCGGCTCAGACTGGTACGGAGCTTCCGGTAACTGGGCGATACCGATGTTGACGGAGGCGATCAAGGAAAACCACCGCGACGGAGCATTTCACATGCTGATGCTCCACACCGATGTCGAGGGACACCAGATGCACCCGATACCGGCACTGTCGATCGCCGCTTTGTCGGAATTGAAATCGGCCGTCCAATATGTCGGGCTCGGCCACACGCACAAGCATTACGAGATCGACAACTGGGCATTTAACCCCGGTTCGATCGAGATCACAAATATCAGCGAATTTCGCGAGAATCGCGGAGCCTTTGTGGTCGAGGTCGATGAAAAAAACGTAGTTTTTGCTCGCCACGTTTCCGATTATCACTATCGGCCGTTTCAGCAGTTGCCGTTTTACGTCACGGATCATACTGACCCAAAGGCCATCACTGAAAAGGTTTTGGACATGATTCGAACGGAGGCGAGAATTGCCGTGCCCGGCAAGCCGCAACCGATCATTGAGATATCGCTTCGCGGGCAGTTGGGCTTTCCAAATTCACTTTTGGAGATGCAAAAGATGCGGGATGAGACACGGTCGATCACGAACGCTTTGCACGTGCGGATCAAGAATCACTCGGTGCCGGCCGATTATTATGAAACTCCGGAAGAGGCGGATGACGACGGCCGCGAACGGCTCGAACGCCGCGTGATCGACGATCTCGTGATTCGCGATAACCGTTATAAAATGCGTGCCGAATCAATCTCTGACGCAGTTATCGGTGCCAAGAGAATGGCACTCGGTGATGATGAACCGGGGAAGATCGCGGAATTTATCGCGCTCAAAGCGGTTCCGAGTTCCAGGTTTCTGGTTCCAAGTGAAGAGACTTCTCTATAACTCGGAACGTCGAACTCCAAACTATATAATATATGTCAGAAGCCTTAGATAAAATGAGCGGAATCGACCGCCTGCCGTTGTTCCCGCTTCCGCTGGTAATGCTGCCGAATGAGTTTTTGCCGCTGTATATTTTTGAGGATCGCTATCAGCAGATGCTCAGAGATGTGGCGGACACGGGCAAGATGTTTGGCGTGATGCTCTTCGAAGGTGGCGAATCGCTTGCCGATCGGCCAGAGATCGGCTCGATCGGGTGCGTGGCGGAGATACGCGAAAGCGAACTGTTGCCCGACGGCCGTTCGAGTATCGTGACGCTCGGCATCGTTCGCTATCGGTTGATGGACTATATCGAAAACGACGATCCGTATCTGGTCGGCGACGTAGCTTTTTTTGAGGACGAAATCGATGACGAAGCTGACGCGGAGTTGGTTGCGGACGAGGTCTTCGCACTCTTTCAACGTATCGCGAGCGCGGCGTTCAAGATGAGCGGAAGCCGTGGCCGTCTGCCCGAGATCACGCGCGGCCGGCCGGAGCAACTGTCATTTCTCGTCACGGCCGCGTTCAATTTCGAAAATGAACTTAAGTATGAACTTCTCGAGATGACCTCGACCGCCGAACGCCTCACACGGCTACGCGACATTCTATCCAAAATGGTCGACCAAATGGAAGAAAGCGCGAACATCCACGCGAAGTCGAAAACGAACGGTCACAGCAAGAAAAAACTTGATATCTAAGGTGAAAGCCCTTATTTAATTCGGGATTGGGCGACTGTACGATCAGTTAGAAAGGGCCGTTCGAAAGAAATCGATCACTCTCTGGTCGTAAGTTTCCGATTGTTCCATGGACGCATTTATTATGCTGAAGCCGGACGGACTGAGGTCAAATTTTGTTTCGATCTTGTTGCTGCCCGGGAAGCACCTGTTTAGTTTTGTCGTTGATTCCTGAAAGTTCGGTGCGTCGAGGCCTGCGAGTAAAAGAATGTTCCGGTTTTCAATTGTTCGCGCCGTTTCGCAGTATGATCCGCGCTTGTAGCAGCCGTCGAAAAAATAGAGATATGTTCCGAGACTGGCGAATTTTGATGTGACTGAACTCGCGAATGGGAACCGTCCATCGATGACGTTGTCGAGGAGTTGGTTTGACGTGTCGGGAACCGAATCGAGAGCGATCGCCTTCACGCTTTTATCTTTTGCGGCGGCCGACAGAGCGGAAAGCGAGCCGAGTTCGACGCCGTAGAGGCCGATGTCTTTGCCGACAAGATTGATCTGATTCGGAGTTTTCAGGTTGCGGACGAATTCGATCGACGCCACGGCGTCCTCGGTTTCGCATCCGCCGAATGACGAGTTTTTAGCCGGGGCATTTTCACCATGAGCCCGCATATCGGGCATCAGTACCGTGAAATTTGTCGATTCGTTGAGTTTTACCGCCAGATTCAAAACGTAGGAACGGTCGGCTCCGTATTTGTGGAAAAGAATAACGGCCGGGGCATTTTCCCCTCCGCGAAGCAGCCATCCGCGCGAACTCGAGCCATCCTTATTGGTCCAATTTTCATCTGTAACCTGTGCTCCCCGTGAACTCAGCAAACCGTATTTCTCCGGAGTGACCAGATAGCGGGCGGAAACCGGACGCGACGTTTTGTAAACGAGCCAGACCGAGGCCGCCGCGATAGCTACGACGAGTAGCAATACAACCGGAAAAAGAAGGCGGAAAAAGCTTTTGAATAAACGTGACGTATTAGCCATAGCGGGAAATCAAAATTGTCTAAATGGACGAAATTAAAGTAGGAGTGACATGCTGAAAGCCCGAAAAGGAAAGGCTTTCGAAGTGACAAGCTAAATGTTACCATAAAAACAGTGTTTTTGAATAGGATTTTTTCATGTTAAAACCATTGCAAACATTCGTTTTCGCTGTGATCGTGTTAGCCGCTTTCAGCGGTGTTTTTGCGCAAGGTGCGAAAGTCATACCTGACATTCCGGGATCGCAAATATTTCCGCTATCGCAAATAAAAGAAGGGATGCGAGGCACAGCACGGACCGTGTTTAGCGGAACCGAGCCGCAGGAATTCGGCGTCGAGATCCTTGGTGTTGTGCCGGACTCGATCGGGCCGCATCAGGACATGATCATCGGCAAACTGAGCGGCGATCTGGCAATGCGGACGTTCGTTTTCGCCGGTATGTCCGGCTCGCCGGTCTACATCGACGGCAAACTGGTGGGGGCCATCTCGTACAGCTTTCCATTTGCAAAGGAACCGATCTGCGGCATAACGCCGATCGAGCAAATGATCTCGATCTTCGAAAAAAACTTGAACCCGAAATCAATTGTCGGCGGGAGCCGAGCCGTTTCAATGTCGGATCTGCGCTCTGACCTATGGAACGCAGCTAAACCAACGAATTTTGCGAACGAACGACCCGTCATGTCCGGGATGTCGATAAATTCGGCTCTCACGCAGGTCGCCGGACAGCGATTCGTGCCGATCGCAACGCCTGTCACGTTTGCCGGAATTTCGCAGGCGACGCTCGATATATTTGCGCCTGAATTGACGAAAGCCGGGATCATGCCGGTCGCAGCGGTTGGCGGCGGTTCGCGGATCTCGGATTTGAAAAAGGCCGATGCGACAACGTTGGTCGGCGGAGATTCGGTAGTTGTGCAGCTCGCCCGTGGTGACGTCTCGATTGCCGCGGCGGGAACCGTCACACTTCGCGATGGCGACAAGATCTACGCCTTCGGCCACCCGTATTTTGGGCTCGGTTCGACCGATCTGCCGATGAACGAATCGCACGTCGTCACGGTTGTGCCGAACGCGAACAATTCGTTCAAACTCGCCGTAGCAGATGCGACCGTCGGTTCGATGAAACAGGACCGGGCGACCGGAATATTCGGTATTCTGGGCGAATCGCCGCGAATGTTGCCGATCAAGCTAAAGCTGACGACCAGTCGCGGACGAGAGGAGAATATAAATTTTGAGGCGGCGATAGATGAATTTTTGACGCCACTGATAGTTAACGTGGGCATGCAAAACACGATCGGCGGTGTCGAGCGCACCATTGGCGATACCACGATCGAAGTCCGCGGCGAGATCACTGTTCGCGGTGAGGAGAGTGTCAAGATCGACCGCCGGTTTGCCGGGCCCCAGGCCGCCGCCTATGCCGCGTCCGCTCCGGCAGTGCCGCTAGCTTCGCTGTTGAAAGCAAATTTTCCGGATCTGGATATTACCGGCGTCAACCTCAGTCTTACTCTAACAGAAGGCAGGAAAACCGCAGCCCTTGAACGGATCGAAGTAGACCGTACGCAGGTACGTGTCGGAGGCGTCTTAAATGTTTCCGTTTTCTCCCGAACTGACGCGGGCCTGTTGATCGAACAGCCGTTGAGTCTGACCATTCCAAAAGATGCTCCGATCGGACCGCTTTCTCTAACCATCGGTGACGGGAATACCGTCCAGGCAACCTCGGCGACGCAGCAGTTCGTGCCAAAAAGTGCGGCAGAACTCATCAAAACCATTAATTCGATCAAGCGTTCCGACCGTCTTTACGCGATTTTGTTCAAGACCAGCACCGGAGCCATTGTCGGCGTCAATGAGATGCCAAGCCTGCCGCCGTCGGTTCTTGCCACACTGAACAACGACCGTACCGGCGGCGGATCGAAGGCCGCCACGCAGAAAATGTTACTGGAGACAGCACTGCCGGCATCGGAATATCTCGTGACAGGTTCGCAGACCCTGGCGATCGAGGTGGTTAGGTAAAATTGGACTAGAATTGTGCGGGAATCTACCGATTGACTACGCAGGGGTGTCCGAGAATTCACCCTCGACCCAGTGCTCGCCATCGGCGTAAACTTCTTTCTTCCAGATCGGAACCGTGCGTTTTAACTCCTTGATGAGCCACTCGCACGCCTCAAATGCAGCACGCCGATGCGGCGAAGCAACCGATATTACAACGCTCGTCTCGCCGATCTCAAGCTTGCCTAGGCGATGAACTATACCTACGTTTGATATTTCGAACTGCCCTTTCGCCGCCTCGATCAGCTTCTCCATCTCTTTCAAGGCCATCGGCTCATACCCTTCGTATTCAAGATAAAGCGTCTCGCGAACCCCGCCCGTGCTTTTATCTTTCGTGAACTTGCGAGCATACCCATCTAAAGTCACCGTCGCCCCGCATTCCGGCGGAACCACACGTCGTGCAACGCTGTCGATGTTGATCGGGTCGGTAGTGAGCTCTGCAAAGTCGTACATCGGGAAAGCGTGCGTGGTTAGCTGTCTACGGACGGTCGAGTTAGTGTTTTAACTGGAAGAATGAGATTTCAAATTCTTCCAAATCTTCAGCTTCTTCCGGTTGATGAAAATCGACTCTGCATGGTCGGTCAGGGAAGTCATAGGCCAACTTAGCTTTGTAGATCGACGTGAGAGTCTCGCCAAGCATCTCAGCTTTATCTGCCGTAAGATCTTCACAGCCAAGGTGGTGAATGTCTAGAAGGTGGAGATGGTTCATGACAGTCTCAACACCACGCTTGTTGCCTGAAAGAGACTCTTCGAAGCCTCGCAACGCCTCTAGGTCGAATCCCTCTCGTAAGATATAGTCTTCGAAGATGACAAACGTCGGCCAGAAGACAGAAGTGTAACCCACGGCAAGCGAAAATGAACCTTCACATCCGACCCAGGCCTCCAAATCGATTCCTGAGCCGTCATTCCAGGCACCAAGTTCTTCTCGCATACTTGATGGAACTTTCATAAACTCATCGTTCAGGTAGTCGCCGACTGCAATTCACTACAAAGGTGATTCCAAGTTCCGGGTTAAATTCGACAAGGTGTGCAATATCGGCAAGATCTTTTAAGCGTTTGCTCTTTCGTCGTGTGTCATCCCGCCTCGTACTGGTCTTGCGTTGCAGAACATCTTCAACCGGTTCAACGTTCAAAAGAAATCCGATTACCTGCTTTAGCTATCGACCAAACAAGATAGTATCCCATGCTGTTAACAAAACGCATCACATCCTCGGTGCCGCCAAGCGTCTGCCAATCGTAAAATTACTTTTCCGTCACAAAGGCCTTACCAAGATAATAAACGATTTCCTATCCACCCGAAACTGCCGTAAAGATGGCGATTTCGTCTCCATCACGGACGATCTCGTCGCCGGTGGCGTAAGTTTGGTTCAGCGAATACAGAAGTCTCTGACTTCCCAATTTAGTAAATTTGTTTTTGATTTGACCCAGCACCGTTTCAGCGGTCGACTCGTCTGGCAAAGAGATATCTAGGCTCCGAACGCCTGCTAAGCTTGCGGTTGCTCCAAAGAATAATACCCGAACGATCATAGGACTTAATTTGATTCAAAGATCGACCGGTCCAGTCGGGACTGACGGATGACAGACATGAGCGTACCAACACGAATTTCGCTATGCATTGGAACGGGCACGGAGATTGAACCGTTTTCTATGATCTTTTGCATTATCGCGTGGCTACCGCGTTGCCGAATCAAAATGAATCCGTTCTCCGATAATATTCGGCAGACATCGCGGCCGGAAAGATTACGCAAACGCCCCAACCTCAACCTCCATCGGTGAAATATAAAGTTCGGAATTTATCCGTTTTGATATCTCGTTCGGATGAGCCGTTTCAAAGAAAAGTTCTACGGCTTCGCGAAGATTACTTCTTGCCTCCTCAATCGAATCACCTTGACTTGCAATATCTAGTTCCGAGCAAAGCGAAACATATCCATCGTCCTCTCGCCAAATTGTCGCAGTTAATGTTCGTAACATAGCGGATCTACCTCAGCAATTATTTTCGCAGATTCCAAAGCAAAAATCTTTATTTTATTGCACCTTCGATCGGGCTCGATGCTGAGGCATACAATCTCTTGGGCATTCGGCCTGAGAGATATGCGAGGCGGCCGGCTTGGACGGCGAAGTTCATGGCGGTGGCCATTTGGGCGGCGTTTGGCGATTCGGCGATGGCGGTGTTCATCAATATCGCGTCGGCACCAAGTTCCATCGCGATCGCCGCATCGGACGGGACGCCGACGCCAGCGTCAACAATTATTATCGCGTCGGGCAGTTGCTCACGCATTATTCGTAAGTTAGACGGATTCTGTACGCCCATGCCCGAACCGATCGGAGCGGCGAGCGGCATCACAGCCGGACAACCGGCGGCAAGCAATTTTTTCGCCATTATCAGATCGTCGGTGAAATAGGGCAGTACAATAAACCCTTCTTTGACCAACACTTTAGCGGCCTCGAGCGTTTGTTCGTTGTCAGGTAAAAGCGTTATCGGATCGCCTATAACCTCGAGTTTGATCCAATCTGTGTCGAGAGCTTCTCTCGCGAGGCGAGCGGTACGGATCGCGTGGTCGGCGTCATAGCAGCCGGCTGTGTTCGGCAGGATCTTCATCGATGGCGAAAGGTGATCGAGAAACGATTCGCTCGAGCCGTCGAGCGGTACACGATTGACCGCGACCGTCACCATATCGGCCCCGGAAGCAAGATGGGCCGCCTTCATCTCGTCGTACGAACGATATTTGCCGGTGCCGATTATCAGGCGTGAATTAAATGTTGTGCCCGCAAGCGAGAATGTGTCTGACATATTAAAAGTCAATTTTCACGCAAACCTAAAGATAAAGCAAAAGAAAGAAACACCACAGAGGCACAGAGGCACAGAGAAAAAAAGGAAATAGAATCGGCAAATAACTAAGAGCTTATTTGGGCGACGTCTTTATTCAAATTTTTTCGAAATAAAAATCCTGTGCCTCTTTACCGCTCGGTCTCTGTGCCTCAGTGCCTCTGTGGTGAAAATTCTGCCTACCCGCCGCCGACGAAATGGACGACCTCGATCTTGTCTCCGTCGCGAACATCGGTCGTCGGCCAGTCGGTTCGGCGAACGACGTGTTTATTGAGTTCGATCGCCACGCGTTGTTTAGGCAAGGAGAAAAGCTCGAGTAGCTGATCCATCTTGATCAATTCCGGAGCTTCGCGGCGTTCGCCGTTGAGAAAAATGTGAATTGCGGCCATTGGAATTATTTTCCGCTTTGACCGGATCAATTTCAAATTTGAAATCTAAGATCTGAAATTTGAAATTGAAGATATGAGGTGTCGATCAACCCGGCGTCACTACGCGGCGCAGTTCGATCTCTTCGCCGTCGGCCATCGCGCGTATGAGGAGAGCGGCTCGGCCGGCACGGAAATGGGGCAACTGAAGGTGAACGTTCGCGAGGCCGTTGGCGTCGGTTTTGGCGTGAAATATAACCGGGCGGAATGTTGATCCGAGAACCTTGATCATGATCTGAGCGGTTTTAACCACCTTTCTCGCAGTTCCGCGGCAGACCATGATATTTACCGTCGTACGGTCGCCGCCTTTGAACTTAGTCTCGCCAAGCAATTCGATGCTTAGTTTTTCGTTGATCGGGCGTTCCGTGCCTGAGAGTTCGCTGACGACCTCGACAGCGGCGGCATCGAGAATAAATTCTTCCTCGATAATGCTTACCTCTTCGAAGATGAACTCCTGCTCCACTTCTAGCAACGAAGTTCCGGTAGGGATTATCTCATCGACCGGTGAAAAAGTGGGTATTTCGATTGGTTGAGGTTCGATCTCCTTTGGTTCGGCTCGGGATATAATCTCACGATCCGGAGGCGAAGTAACGGAAATAATACGCTGTGTCTCGACTCTGCCGATCGTTATCGGCACGTTCGAGATGTCGGGCTCGGTGATCGGAGTCTCCGCGAACGCGACCGGCAGATCGAC
>JBBRUA010000113.1:0-9296 GCA_038248245.1 Pyrinomonadales bacterium
ACTTCGTAATTTCGATCGAAATCACCGATCGGATATCTTAAGTCATTTTCCATGTAGCTCCTGATGAATCTGAAATTTCGAATTTGAAATCTTAAATTTCAGATATTAGCCGCCGATGTAATTCTCGAACCTCGTGAACTCCCGCAGGAAGGCGAGTTTGACCGTTCCCGTCGGGCCGTTTCTCTGTTTCGAGATTATTAACTCGGCGAGGCCTTTATTCTCTTCGGTTTCGCCGTAATAATCTTCGCGAAAGATAAAGGCGACGACGTCCGCATCCTGCTCGATACTTCCCGATTCGCGAAGGTCGGACATCAGCGGCCGCGGCGGATTTCTCGCCTCAGGTGCACGCGAAAGCTGTGACAGGGCGACGACCGGAACGTCGAGTTCCTTGGCGAGAGATTTTAATTCACGCGAGATTTGCGAGACTTCCTGCTGACGCGATTCGGTGCGTTTACCGCCGGACATTAGCTGTAGGTAATCGACCACGATCAGGTCGAGCCCTTTTTGCTCGGCAGCGAGACGGCGGCATTTGGCACGCATTTCCAGGACCGAAATGCCCGGCGTATCATCAATGAACAAGCGGGCCTCCGACAACGTGCCGATCGCTCCGGCGAGGCGTTCCCACTCGTTCGTCATCAGATGGCCCGTGCGAAAGCGGTGAGCGTTGACGCGGGCCTCGGAGGACAGCATACGTGTGACGAGCTGCTCTTTCGACATTTCGAGCGAGAATACGGCGACGATAGCGTTGCTCTGCAGTGCGGCGTTCTGAGCGAGCGTCAGGCAAAGTGCAGTTTTGCCCATCGATGGACGGGCGGCAACAATTATTAGATCAGTTCGCTGAAACCCGGATGTCATCTCATCGAGCTCGTAAAATCCAGTTGAAAGCCCAGTGATACCCGAACCCGTTCCTGCCGCGTGTTCGCGAACCCGAGCCAGAATGCGTTCGGCGACCGGAGCGATCCGCGAAAAGCTCTGCCGCGTCCGCGCCTCGGCGATCGCGAAGATCTGCTGCTCGGCGTGATCGAGAACGGTCTCGGCATCTTCTTCCTCAGAGAGAGCTTCGCCGGTGATCGCGTTGCAGGTGCGGATGAGATTTCGAACAACCGATTTGTCGCGAACGACCTTAATATATTCTTCGACGTTGGAGAAATGCGGCAGCCCGAAGGTCAGGTTTGTGATCGTTGACGTGCCGCCGATAGATTCGAGCGAACCTTCTTTTTTGAGTTCCTCACCGATCAGGATCGGATCGATCTGCCGCTGCTTTTCAAACAGGGCTATCATCGCGGCGAAGACACGGCGGTTCAATGGCGAGTAGAAATCTTCCGGCCTGAGATGCTCGACCGCCTGAGCGATCACCGCGTTATCGAGCAGGATCGCACCCAGAATGACGCGTTCGCTTTCTTCGTTGCTCGGCAGCGGTTTTTCTAAAAATTGCTCTCGTCGTGTTTCGGGGAATGCACTCGCCATAAGAAATTAATACGATGCCGAAACCGCTTGCCTTCAAGCTCGTTTCACGCATAAGACCGACCGCAAATTTGGTTTTGCAGTGTCTAATATTACTCCTATCAGCGATCACTGACAAAGAATCCGAGGCGATTTTTAACTCGCTGGCGACGACGGAATTTCGGTCACGTCAAAATCCATCGCATCCATGTCTTCGTCAAAATCCTCGGGCTTTCCGAGTAATTTTAACCAGATGAAACCGATGGTACCGGCCGTGAGCGAAGCGAGAAGAATTGCCATTTTCGAACCGTTGATCTCATCCGGATTAGTCGCGAACGCGAGATTGGTGATGAATATGGACATCGTAAATCCGATTCCGCCAAGCAATCCGGCACCGAAAATGTGCTTCCAGTTAAGATCGAGTGGGAGACGGCAAATTCCGAGCGATACGGCGATAAAGCATAGAAGCGTTATTCCGATCGGCTTTCCGGCGACGAGACCGGCCATGATGCCGATCTCGTTCGGCATTGTCAGCGTCTGCAAGGCTTCCGACCCGATAACAATTCCCGTATTCGCGAGTGCAAAGATCGGCAGGATCACGAAAGCGACCGGCTTGTGCAAAAAGTGTTCAAGTCGATGAGACGGCGAATCTTCGTCATCCTCCTCCGCCGAAAACGGGATCGCGAACGCGAGCAAAACACCCGCGATCGTCGCGTGTACGCCGGATTTAAGCATCAAGAACCACATCAGTGCTCCGCCAATGAGGTAGGGGACGAGCGACAGGACTTTGAAATAACGATTGATGACGACAAGGCAGGCCCAGACCAAAAGCGATAAACCCAGATATAAAGCGGAGAGTTTCGCCGTGTAGAAGACCGCGATCACGATAATAGCCCCGAGGTCGTCCATGACGGCGAGAGCCGTTAGAAAAATCTTTAGCGATGCCGGAACTCGGCTGCCCAAAAGGGCGAGAACGCCTAACGCGAAAGCGATATCGGTCGCCATCGGTATCCCGATCCCGGCTTGAGTAGGCGTGCCGGCATTATAAAAAAGATGGATCAGGGCCGGAAATGTGATACCACCGACCGCGGCAAAGATCGGGAGAATTGCGCTCTTAAAAGTGGACAGTTCGCCGTTATAGATCTCACGCTGGAGTTCGAGGCCGATCAAAAGGAAGAAGACGGCCATTAAACCGTCATTGACCCAATGCTCGACGCTCAAACCGCCGAAGTAAATCTGCCAAATGCCTAAATAGTCGGCACCTATCGCCGAATTGGCGACGATGAGGGAAATCACCGTGCACATGATCAGCAAAATGGCGCTCGACTTTTCGGATTCGAAAAACTCCTTGAAAGTCCGGGAAAGTTTTCTTTGAACAACGCTCATACAGATCTTTGAGAAAATAATAACACTCTCAGCGATCTCTGGGGAACTGAAAGCGGGAAGAAAAATAAGTGCGAAATAAAATAAAGAGCCCAGTACTCAGCTTGCGCAGAACACTAGGCCCTAGTTTTAGTCGATATCAAAGACCTACGCTTCGTCTTCGGCCGCAGTTGCCTCTGTTTCCGGAGCTTCTGCTTCAGCGACAGGAACCGAAGCTTCTGTCTTCGCAGCTTTCTCTTCCTTAGGAGCAACCTCGCCGCCTTCAGCGGTGACCGTTACGGGAACGGAAAGCGTGACTTCGCGGTGAAGTTTAACGTTCACGGTGAATTCGCCCGTTTCCTTGATAGCGTCTCGCAGAACGATCTTGCGACGATCGATCTCGTATCCTTTTGCTTTGAGAGCGTCGGCGATATCCATCGACGTAACCGAACCGAAAAGTGTTCCATGGTCGCCAGCTTTACGTTCAAAATTGAGCGAAATGGTCGCCATCTGATCGTGCTGTGCCTCGGCCGTTGCTTTCTCGATCGCTGCTTTCTTGAGCAGAGCAGCTCGTTCCTGCTCGATCTGTTTTACGTTCCCTTTCGTCGCAAGCGTTGCGAACTTCTGCGGCAGCAGATAGTTGCGGGCGTAACCGGCCTTGACCTTGACGATCTCACCGCGTCCGCCGACATGCTCGATGTCCTCGCGTAATAATACTGTTGTGTTTGCCATAATGTTAGCTCCAGGTTTCAAGTTTCAGGTTCCAAGTCATCAGGAACAGGCCCAACTTGGAACCTGAAACCCGAATCTTGAAACTACTATTCCTTAGTCGGCGACGAAAGGCAGCATTGCCATCGCTCTTGCACGTTTGATAGCCGTTGCGAGACGGCGCTGATCCTTCGCAGAGATGCCTGAGATACGTCTCGGCATGATCTTTCCGCGTTCAGGCACAAACTGTCTCAAATAATCGACATCTTTCCAGTCGAGATAATCGGGCACCATCTGCTTCGGACGGCGACGCTGATAGCGACGCGGGCGATCGCCGATGACATCTTCACCGACACCCAGTCCGTCTCTGTCGTTCATTACTTCCATTTCTCTATCTGCCATAACTTTCTCCTAATGCCAAAATGCTTATGCTTCGGCAGGTGCCTCCGTTGTTTCTTCCGATTCTGCCTCGGCCGTGCGGAATTTAGTCGTACGTTTCTCGTTACGGACTTCGCGTTTCGCTTTGATCGCTTCCGCCTTTTTGCGATCCTCATCGACCCGAACCGTCATGTAGCGGATAACAAGGTCATTAACACGCATACGGCGTTCGAGTTCAAGAATCTCCTGACCGGTACCGTTGATCTCAAACAGGACATAGTGTCCCGTGTTCTTCTTCTGAATCGGATACGCGAGATTGCGGATACCGATGTCATCCATACGGACAATTTCGCCGCCTTCTTTCTCGATCAGCTTGCCGACTGCGTCGTTCAGCTTTTCGATCTTCTCGGCATCCGTCTCCGGATTGATGATGTACATTACTTCGTAAGTTCTTTTTGCCATTTAATTACTATCTCCTTTCGGTTGCCAACCTCATCTTCGAGAGATGAAGTAAGGATTCTCTTTCCTGATCTGTACTCTCAGATCTTCAATTTCAAATTAATTGAATCTCGCCATTGCCGCGTCCACTCCATCGCTAACGATCGTGCGAACCGCCTTGGCCGACTCGTCTAAAATCTTTTCAAGCGTTTCAGCTTCACTTTTTGCGAAGTTTTCCAAAACAAATTTCGCCGCGTCTCTTATCGGATGCTCGGATTGAATTCCGATCCGCAACCGCGTAAATTCCTGTGTTTTCAAACAATCGATGATCGATCTCAGCCCGTTCTGCCCGCCGTGACTTCCCTTCGGCCTGATCCGAATACTGCCGAACGGCAGGGCTAGATCATCAGAGATCACGATCAAATTATCAACCGAACGATTTGGCTTTGCCAGCAGGCAACTTACCGCTTCGCCGCTGACGTTCATGTACGTTTGCGGCTTAACTAGCTCGGCTATGATGCCTTCCAGTTCCGCCCGCCCGATCAATGAACGGCACTCATCGCGTTTGACCTGCGTCTGCAGTTGCGACGCCAGCATGTCAACGAGCATGAAGCCCAGATTGTGCCTAGTCTTCGCGTATTCCAAACCTGGATTACCAAGTCCGACGATCAGCCAAGAGTTTTGAGTTCCAACTTCAATGGGCATCTTTAAAGTTACCTAACTAAAGCTGGAACTCATAGCAAAACTATTCGCCGTCCGCTGGTGGTGGTTCTTCACCAATAACCTCAGGTGCCTCGCCCTCTTCAAGCTGCGGTTCGAGGCTTTCTTCGCTAACCGTTACGATGGTTGCGACGACTGTTTCCGGCTCATCGTGGATCTCAATTCCCGCTCCGATCTTAAGATCTGAAACGTGGATCGAACCGCCGGCTAACAAATCGGTCACATCAACGTCGATCGAATCAGGCGTGTTCGCCGGTTCGCAAATGACCTTGATCTCTCGCATGACCTGAGTCAAAACGGCACCTTCGTCCTCGAGTCCGATCGCATGGCCGGTCAAGTGAATCGGAACAGTCATTTCGATCTTTTCGCCCTTCGCAAAGCGACGAAGATCGGCGTGGATCAGACGGTTGTGAACAGCGTGGATCTGACGATCCTGAAAAATAACGTCGTTGATCCCTTCGCCCTCGATGTCGAGCGAGAAAACGGTGTTGACGCCCGTGTCCGTGCGAAGGATCGCTGCGAGTTCGCTCAACGCCGCCGAAGCAGCCACGCTCTCAGAGCCTCCACCGTAAACGACGACTGGCACTCTGCCGGCAACGCGAAGACGACGCGAAACGTTTTTACCAAGTTCCGTACGCTTTTCAGCCTTTACAATAATTTTTTCAGCCATAACTTTTCTCACGAAACGCAGAATCACCTGCGATCATTAAATAAACAGTGATGAGACGCTCGTCTCATCGTGGATCGACTTGATCGCCGAAGCCAATAGCTTGGCGACGCTCAAAACTTCGATTTTTCCGCCTTCGACCAGCGGCATTCCATTATCACGAATGGGGATCGTATTGGTGACGATCACTTTTTTCAAATACGAACCGCTGATATTCTCGACCGCTTTGCCGGAAAGGACACCGTGCGTAAAGCAGGCAGAGATCTCGTTCGCCCCAGCCTTGTGCAGCGCCTCGGCGACCTTACAGATCGTGCCGCCCGTGTCACACATATCATCGATTATCAAACAATTTTTCCCACGAACGTCACCAACGATGTTCATCACATCGGCTTCGTTTGCACGTTCGCGACGCTTGTCGCAAAGTGCAAGACCTGCATCGAGGCGTTTCGCGTACGCTCTGGCCCGCTCGGCTCCGCCGGTATCAGGTGCGACTACGATCAGGTTATCGATCGGATTCGACTTAAAATATTCGACCACGATCGGGGCTGCGTATAAATGGTCGACCGGTATATCAAAAAACCCTTGGATCTGTGACGCGTGCAGATCGACCGTCAAAATTCGCTGTGCTCCTGCGGTCGTCAGCAGATTGGCTACGAGCTTCGCAGCTATCGGAACACGCGGACGATCTTTTTTATCAGAGCGAGCGTATCCAAAATACGGAATCACCGCTGTCACTCTTTCGGCCGATGCACGCACAAAGGTGTCGATCATTATCAACAACTCCATCAGGTGACGATCACTCGGCGGACACGTGGGCTGTACAATAAAAACATCCGAACCGCGAACGTTCTCACCGATCTGAAAGTTAAACTCATCGTCAGAGAAACGCTCCGTGATCGATTTACCGAGTTCACATCCGAGGTCGCGACAGATCTCCTCTGCCAGATCTCGGTGGGCATTCCCCGAAAAGACCTTGATTTTTCCCGTGACGCTCATAAAAACAAAAACGGACAACCCACTGTTAGATTGTCCGTTCCGATATTCAAAATTGGCTGGGGCGGGAGGACTCGAACCTACGAATGCCGGATCCAAAGACCGGTGCCTTACCACTTGGCTACGCCCCAATGCGAATTTAAGAAACTGATCGGAAACAACCTGACACTGTTATAAATGCAGTGCTTCGCGATATTCTGATCGCGAAATAGTTGCTACGGCAAACTTTCGCCATGTCGACTCTTGGTCGAGGGCTTTTAAAGCAGTTTGTCGTGTCTCTTGCTTGTCAAATATTGCGAAGACGCTGGCTCCGCTGCCGCTCATTGCGGCATTAACTGCGCCGAGTTCAAAAAGGGTCTGTTTAACCCGTTCGATCTCAGGATGAGCTGAAAATAAGCTCAGTTCAAAATCATTTTTCAAGACCGTTTGGGTAGTATCTCGCGATTCTGCTTCCAGACGGCAAACATGAAGAATATGATCCCGACTCGTTTTTGTCAAGGTATCGGCGTTTATTCTTTCGAACGCGCCTTTGGTCGAAACGCTCACATCGGGTGTCACGATGACCATAAACCGTTCTCGCACGTCATCGGTCGCCTCGATAACCTCACCGCGTCCGGTACCGATCGCCGTTCCGCCTTCCAAAAAAAACGGAACATCGGAACCAAGATCCGATGCAATGCTTTGCAGCTCGCTATCGTCGACTGCGAGATTCCATAGACGCCGGAGGCCGATTAAAGCGACCGCGGCATTTGATGAACCGCCGCCAAGCCCGCCTGGCGAAGGAATTCGTTTCTCAAGATGAATTGCCGCTCCTTTTCCAACGCCAAATCGAGTCTTGAGAGCTTTTGCTGCCCAAATAATTAAGTTCTCGTTGTCGGTCGGCACCGATCGGGTGTCACAGGTTAACTTTAAAACATCGTCTTCAATAAACGTGATCGTATCGCAAAGAGAAACTGTCTGAAATACTGTGAACAATTCGTGAAACCCATCGTCACGTTTACCCAAAATACGCAGATGCCAGTTTATCTTGGCGAATGATGGCAACGAAAACGACATGTTTTTAGCATATCGCATTGGCCAAAAAACAGAGAACGGATCGCCGCGTATATCTGCAACGAACCGTTCTCATCCCCGGAATTATTAATTGATCTATTTTCTGAGAAGAAAGACCTGTGTGAAGTAAAACGATCCGTCTTCTTTGATAGCGATGCCGACGGCAGATTCTTTCCAGTTTTCGCTCAGGAGATTACTGCGGTGCGACGGCGAATTGAGCCATAGGTCAACGGCCTTGGTAACGGGATCAGAATAGCCGCGATTGAACGCGATGTTCTCACCGATCGAACTCCATTTACCAAGATGAGCGCTGTCCGCGCGGTCGCTGACCATCTTACCGTCCAGTCCGCGATGGGCAAAGAAGTCGAACTCCGCCATATTCTGCGAATGAACCCGTGCGACGGAAGCGAGCTCGCTGCTCCATGTGAGAGGTTTCAGGCCGAGATCGACGCGCTTCTGATTTAGCAGCTCAAACGCCTTTCGCTCGAACGGGGCCGAATTCGCTATTACCGACGATTTAACAGCCGATGACTTGATCGTTACGATCCGCGGACGCGAATCTTCCAGCAGAAAGTCTCCGCCGTAACCGACTCTGATAGCAACTGGTTTTTGATCTGAATTTTTTTGAGCCAAGGAAACGTTCGCCAACGCGGCAAACAAGCCCAAACATAGAAATAGTTTCTTCTGCATTAGTTCCTCACTTCGGAAGCCGGACTTACCTCAAGAGGTCTCCTGGCTTTGCGTATGCTCGAAACGAGCAATTGCCTTTTCGGTTAAGGTGATAAATCGACGCGGATTTACCTAATTATACAAATCTCTAATAGGACGTTATTCCCAGAATTTTATTAAAGATATTTTGTCCCCAGGTGTCGCAACGCTTTCCACAATGTTTTCCTATTATTTGTGACCGTCGAGCGTGTCTTAACGAAGTCTTATTTTCTACTCCACATCTCGGCTTCTCTAGGCTAAAATCTAATTATGAGAAAGATCGCATTAGCAATTCATGGCGGAGCAGGGACCATTCTTCGTTCGCAGATGACACCTGCTCTTGAGGCTGAATATCGAAGAGGTCTCGAAACAGCTGTCAACATCGGCTGGAATATTCTGGAGAAAGGCGGGAGTTCGCTGGATGCCGTCGAGGCAACGGTCTGCTCGCTCGAAGACTTCCCTCTCTTTAATTCCGGACGCGGTGCTGTCTTTACGCATGAAGGAAAGGTAGAACTCGACGCCGCCATCATGGACGGCAAACAGTTAAAGGCAGGTGCAGTCACGTTCGTCAAAAATATCAAGAACCCGGTGAAACTAGCCCGATTAGTGATGGAACGAACTGAACACATTCTTCTCGCCGGAGATGGAGCTAATCAGTTCGCCGAACAGATGGGTGTAAAGACCGAAACGGATGAATATTTTTTCACCGAACACCGCCGGCTACAGCTGCAGCAGGCAATCGCCGATGGACGTATACAACTCGACCACTCGATTGGAGAAGGGGAAATGGAATCGGAAAAGGCCCAACCACGGGCCGCAGGGAGTG
>JBBRUA010000114.1:0-9292 GCA_038248245.1 Pyrinomonadales bacterium
AACTTCTTCGCCCATTACGAAAACATTTTCGTCTCTTAAGATCTCTTCACGCAAAGCCTGATTCAGTGCATCGCGAATTGTTAATACCGCCATAAAATTCGTTTTTCGTTGAAATCAAATCGGAAAAAAGAAACTCAGTCTGTGTAAATTGAGTTTAACTTCTAGTCAGCGTATACGTCCGTCATCAACTCGCTCGCATCCGGGAATGGGCTATCTTCGGCAAACTTTACCGCGGCCGCAACGGCAGTCATAGCCTCTTCCTCGATCTTGTCAAAATCTTTGTCGCTCAGAACCTTTGCTTCCTTCAGACTGTCCTTGAATAGCACGATCGGGTCGCGTTCCTGGTATTTTTTGATCTCGTCACGCGTTCGGTAATTTCCGGGGTCCGACATTGAGTGGCCCATGTATCTGTAGGCACGGATCTCAAGCAGAGTCGGCGAGCCGTCTTTTCTTGCTCGCTCGATCGCTCTAAGGGTCGCATCGCGAACGGCCATTACGTCCATGCCGTCCACGAATTCGTTGGCCATTTCATAGGCGTTGGCTTTCTTGGCAATGCTTCTCGAACTCATCGCACGTGCCTGAGACGTTCCCATTCCGTATTGGTTGTTCTCGCAGATAAAAATGCATGGAAGTTTCCAGAGCTGGGCCATGTTAAGCGATTCGTGGAACATGCCTTGATTAACAGCCGCCTCGCCGAAAAAACAGAGTGTGACCTGATCTGTACCTTTGTATTTAGCGGCATATGCCATCCCGGTACCGACGCCGATCTGACCGCCGACGATGCCGTGACCACCATAAAACTCGTGTTCTTTAGAGAACATATGCATCGAGCCGCCTTTACCTTTGACGCAGCCGCCTGCTTTTCCGTAAAGCTCAGCCATCACGCTCTCAGGCGTCATGCCTTTGATCATTGCTTGTACGTGGTCGCGGTATGACGTAATGACCATATCGGACGGCTTAAGTGCCATCATAGAACCGACACCGATCGCTTCCTGACCGATATAAAGATGGCAGAAACCTCCGATCATGCCCATACGGTAAACCTCGGCGCATTTCTCTTCGAAGCGGCGTCCGAGCACCATTTGATAGAGCATTTCGCGAAGCAGTTTTTTGTCCGTTTTCTTGATCGATTTGAGTTGCGAGATGCGGCGCTCGTTATACTCGGCCACCGCCTGCTCGACCTCAACAAAATCTGTAAACTCTGTCTCTTTGGTAACTTTGCCGTTGGTCTTCCCGGTGCCGTTGGCCGATACCTTGACCGTTTTGACGTCTGTTTTTGAGCTTATTGCTGCTTTTGGCAAAATCGAATCCTCCGTCGGAATAAAAAGGCGTTTATCTGAAATAACTTGAAAGGAGATATTATAGGCGAGCGTCGTTGTTTCTGCAAAAGTTTCAAATTGAAAGACTTTTATGTCGGAATCGGCGGAAATGATATAGTTTGGTTTGGTTTTGGGAAAATATGATTAGGACTTTCTTTCAACTTCTTTTTGTAATTCTTTTAGTTTCAGCGACGTGCTTTTCTCAAAATCCGTCGAAATGGACGTTGTCTTCTGACGTGCAGGCGAACGACTTTAAGATAGGCGACTTTATTAAAGTTAACCTGAAAGCCGAGATTGAAAATGGGTGGCAACTTTATGGTCTCGAGCAGCCCGCTGGCGGGCCGATCGCCACAACTATAAAGGTCACGGAAGGCCGGACGTTTGAGCTTAACGGTAAAATCGACGCTCCCAAACCAACAATTAAGGCTGATCCGAACTTTCCAGTAGATGGAAAACCACTCCAAACTCAGTTTTATGAAAACTCGGTCACCTTCGCGGTTCCCTTAAAGTCCACTGCTTCCGCCCTCTCCGATTCGATAGCTCTCGATGTCAGATTTCAGTTGTGTAATGAGACTTCGTGCCTTCCTCCAAAAATTGTTCGAGTCTCATTCGCAGGAACTGAAGATGTAAAAAGAAGCTTCCCGGCGACAACGGCACCGGTTAATGCGACTCCGGTAAACGATGAAGGAAAGATGACGCCACCTGATACTCCGGCATTCGTTAATAACGCCCAACTTCCGACCGACCTTTCTTCCTTTATATGGCTCGCCATCACTCTTGGAGCCCTTTCACTACTGACGCCGTGCGTCTTTCCGATGATCCCGATCACGGTTTCGTACTTCACGAACCACGCGGCTGGGAGCCGTGCGAAATCGGTTAAGCTCGCGTCGATCTATTCACTTGGAATAATTGCGACGTTTACGATACTCGGGATGTTGCTGGCGATATTTGTTGGTGCGGCGGGTATCAATTTATTCGCTGCAAATCCCTGGATAAATATCGGCATCGCGGCGATCTTTTTGTTCTTTGCGTTTAATCTTTTCGGAGCGTATGAGATTACGGTTCCGACGGGTATCCTGACGAAACTCGACAGCCTGACTCGAAGCAAAGAAGGCGAGGGAAGTGGGATAATCGGTGCGCTGCTGATGGGACTGACGTTTACGCTGACCTCATTTACGTGCACATCACCGTTTGTCGGCACCATTCTTGTTTCGGCATCGCAAGGCGACTGGCAGATGCCTTTGATCGGAATGCTCGTGTTTTCGACAGTTTTTGCCTTGCCATTTTTTATACTCGCTCTCGCACCGCAGCTACTATCACAATTGCCCCGGGCTGGCGGTTGGATGAATTCGGTAAAGGTCGCGATGGGATTTCTCGAGGTCGCTGCGGCGATGAAATTCATTTCGAATGTAGATCTCGTCTGGAAATGGGGCATTTTTACCCGCGACGTTGTCCTGTCGGTCTGGATCGCGATCGGAGTCGTGCTTTCGATATATCTCCTCGGTAAGTTTCAGCTCTCGCATGATTCGAAACCGGAACGCCTCGGCGCTTTTCGAATGTTCGCGGCGGTTGTGAGCCTTGCCGTAAGTTTCTATCTTTTAACCGGGCTGTTTGGAGCAAAACTTGGTGAGATCGAATCGTTTTTGCCGCCCGATCTCAGTAATTCTTCCTCGAGGTTCTCGGGCAAAGGCGGTGAGGAATTAAAATGGATCGATAATGATTATCAAGCGGCGCTCGATAAGGCTAAAGCTGAGAATAAACGAGTATTTATCGATTTCACGGGCTACACATGCACCAACTGCCGCTGGATGGAGGCCAACGTATTTACTAAAAAAGAGGTCGAGAGCGAGATGGCGAAATTCGTTCTTTCAAAGCTTTATACGGATGGAGAAGGCGAGGTTTATGAACGCCAGCAGCAACTAGAGCAGGATCTGCTCGGAACAGTTGCCCTTCCGTACTACGCGGTCGTTTCACCCGACGGCAAGCTTGTCGCCTCATTTCCCGGACTTACTCGAAATACTATTGAGTTTGTTGACTTTCTGAAGAAAGCACAAGAAAATCAGTAGTAACTTATGAAACATCAGATCGGCTCGATCATTGAAGGCCTGCGGAATATTCCGGAGCTGGAATTTAGTTGCGAGAATGTGTATCACTTCCTCGGGGCAAATCCGGTTGAGGTTGATTCGATAACGAAATACCTGCATTGGAGTCCGAATTTCTACACGCGAAATCTAATTTATAAGGATCCCCGGTTTGAGGTGATGGCGATCTGCTGGGAAAAAGGCCAGGCTTCGCGCGTACATGATCATTCGGATCAGAAATGCTGGATGACGGTGCCGATCGGCAGGCTTCGTGGGCAGAATTTTGCGATCGCTGAAAAGGACGAGGCGGTAGGGTTTTGTCGTTTGGTGGAAACTGACACGTTTGAGCTCGCAGATTGCCTAGCCGCCAAAGTTGAATTAGAAGAGCCTGTTCATCAAATACTTAACCTTCCTGAATTCGATGAACGTGCGGTGAGCGTTCATATCTACTCAAAGCCTTACGATTCTTGTTTTTCATACTGTCGCGACACGCACACATTTAAAGAAGTCCCGCTTTTTTACACAAGTGTCGACGGAAAACTCTGCGACGGAATAACACTCTAATATAAGAATGTCCAAAAATCGTACGATCTCTACGACCGTTATCGCCGTTTTGGCTACTGTTTACCTTGCCGTACGATTTTGGGGTCTTGCCGCTTCGTGTTTGTGGTTTGACGAG
Source organism: Pyrinomonadales bacterium (assembly GCA_038248245.1). GTDB lineage: Bacteria > Acidobacteriota > Blastocatellia > Pyrinomonadales > Pyrinomonadaceae > OLB17. The sequence goes on from JBBRUA010000114.1 coordinate 4,080, forward strand.
ATCTTTAGTGTTCATGCGGCAGAACATACTTGGGATACGATTCTGGCGTTCGTAGCTCAAGATCTGATTCACCCGCCGCTTTTCTACATCCTTCTCAAACTCTGGATAAATGTCGGCGGCGAAGGCATTTACTGGTTGCGATTGTTTCCGGTCATTTTTGCCTGCTTTTCTGTCGCACCTTTTTTGCTTTTATGTAAGGAATTAAAGATCGAGCGAATGGCGACTTGTATCGCACTGTTTCTGATCGTGGTGAACGGATCGCTGATAAAATACGCGCAGGAAGTGCGGATGTACAGTCTTTTGCAGTTTTTATCGCTTGTCTCGATTTGGCTGTTCGTACGGTATTTTAGGAAAGGTAAAAACTTGATTCCTCTGATCATTGTTAATGTCTTGCTCATTTACGTTCATTATTTCGGGTGGTTTGTGGTTTCTGCGGAGGTTCTGGCGATCGTGATTTTTCAGCGGATAAAGATCCGGGCGATCCTGTTGATGTTTTCGGTCTCTGTTTTAAGTTTTATACCGTGGGCGATCGCTGTTTGGAGGGCCTCACAGGCGGGGGCTGAAGTTTCGCAGAATATCGGGTGGATGCAAAAACCGGGCATTTTACAGATCTTGCAATTCGCTTTTAACCTGGTCGAGCCGTTCTACTTTGCTGCTAGCAGCATAGATCCGATCTCAACGTTCCGGATAACGCTACCGATCCTAGCGATAATGGTTGTGGCAGTGGTTTTCTTTTTCGTTGACCGGAAGGCCGACTCTGACGAAGGTCGGCAGATTCCCAAACTCCTAATGATATTTGTCGCGGTGCCGCTCATAGTTGCGTTCGTGGCGAGCTGGTTACTTCCGAATTCTATCTGGGGAACGCGGCACCTGATCATTGTCTTTGCTCCTTTCGCGATTCTGGCGGGAATTGCTGTTGCCGAGATTTCGTTACCTATCGTCCGAATTTCGGCAATGACATTGATCGTATTATTCGGTGGCTATGCGTTCGTGAATGCAGTTTCGCGCGAAGTGCCACAATATTCGTGGTGTGCCTGGGAACCCCTCGCCGCTGAGACAAAGAGCCAGGCAAACATAAACATTTACGCGTTCGAAGACCTCATCGCTTACCACATATGGTTCGGCGAACACGAAAAGCGATCGAAAGCGGAGGTTTTCCGGGTCACGAATATCGACGGGTTGATAGAAGATAAGGCCTACTTTCTGCCGCGCGGTTTCGATGAGGTGAAAAAAGTTGATTTTGTTGACATAAACGAGCCACGGATCTGGATCGCCTACCGCTCGGCGGACATCACTGAGAAAGAACCGCCTCTCTGGAACTTCATCGTTAAGGGCTATCACGTTGCCGGGAGAAAGGTGATGACTGCCGGCAACGAGACGGCTATCTTTTTGCTGCTCGAGAAATAGTTACTTACGTTTCCAACGCACGCCGTCCTTAGTGTCTTCGAGGATGATTCCTTTCTCGGTCAGCGAATCCCGGATCTCGTCAGAGCGGGGGAAATCACGCTTGCGACGTGCGTCTTGTCTTTCGGCGATGAGTTTTTCGATCTCATCGTCGAGGACTTCGCTTTCTTCGTTACCGAAGATGCCGAGGACGGAATCGAACTTCGCGATTGCGTCGAGCGTCGCTTGCTGATCATCAGCTTTAAGGCCTTTTTGAGCGAGGTGCGTGTTGATCTCGCGGGCGAGGTCGTGGACGGCGGCGAGGGCGGCCGCTGTATTGAGATCATCGTCCATCGCGGTTTCAAAATCCGTCATAGCCTTGTCGATCTGCTTTTTTACTTCTGGATTCGAACCTTGCGACGCTCTGGCATCCGAGACGAGTCGGCGGAAGTTTCGAAGTCGTTCAACGGTACTTTCGGCGCCCTGCAAACCTTCGAAGGTGAAGTTTAACTGTTTGCGGTATGGAACGGACAGCAGAACGTATCGGATCGCGAGCGGAGAAAAGCCCTGTTCCTTGAGATCGCGAAAGGTGAAGAAGTTGCCCTTTGATTTCGACATCGTGACGTCGTCGATCTTGAGAAATTCGCTGTGGATCCAGTACTTCGCAAAAAGTTTTCCGGTTGAACCTTCGCTCTGCGCAATTTCGTTCTCGTGATGAGGGAATTGCAGATCCATTCCGCCCGCGTGAATGTCGAAAGTTTCTCCGAGATATTTCATCGCCATTGCGGAACATTCGATGTGCCAACCCGGACGTCCGCGGCCGAAAGGCGCGTCCCAACCCGTCGGCTCATCGTCGCTGACAAGTTTCCAGAGAGCAAAATCTCGAGCGTCTTCCTTGTCGTATTTATCGGTGTCGATGCGCTCGCTGCCGCCGGCTTTGTTTCCTGAGAAATTTATGCGCGATAGCTTGCCATAATCTGGAAAAGCGGTAATGCGGTAATATATCGAACCTTCGGACTCGTATGCGTGACCGTTTTCGAGGAGTCTGGAAATAATATCGATCATCTCTGTAATGTGATGAGTGGCACGCGGCGTTACGTCCGGCCGCTCAAGGCCGAGAGCGTCGAAATCTTCCCAGAAATACTGTATATAAGGAGCGGTAAATTCGTCGATCGAAATGCCGCGGGCCGTTGCTTCTTTTATGATGCGGTCATCGATGTCTGTCAGATTAAAGACGTGAGTAAGCTGGTAGCCCTTGAATTTCAGGTACCTCCGTAACACGTCGCCGAATATAAAAGTTCTAAAATTGCCGATGTGAGCAAAATTCCAAACTGTTGGCCCGCAGATATACATCCTGACCGTGTTCCCTTCGAGCGGAATAAATTCCTCGACCTGGCGTGACAACGTATTGTAAAATCTAAGCATAATCTCAATTATTTACCTGTCGAAGAAAATGAGTATATCAAAAAAGAAAGGTTCCGATTCTCGGAGTTTGGCAAAAAAAGGGCATTGAACACGTCTTTTAATTTAACCCGCTCCGTCCTAAAATGATCGGCGTTAACTAATATAACTGAAAGCAATTTGGAGGCTCAAGCAAATGAAAGCTAATTACAACCATATTTCCCCTGTCGGTCAACTGGACGCTATGTCTTGCTGGGCTGCGTGCCTTAAATTTTGGTATAAGGCGGCATTGTCCATCGGCAAAAAGCAGTCTAAACTGATCGCCAAATACAACTACCTTACCGATGAGTATGGCGGAATGAGCAATGATGCGATGATCGATATCATCTCAGATACTCCAATGTACGTGGAGACTTACCAACCAGCCAACACCTATACAACCGACGTTCTCCTTCAAGGCTTGGCTTCTGGCCCGGTTTATATTGCGTTCACAGAAGCGTCATCGCATAAGCGTCATGTCAATGTAATCCATGGTCTCGTCGGAACCGGTGCTGGAGCCCGAGTTAATGTAATGGAACCGCAGGTTCTTGAAAATCCGGTCACTCTCAATTGGTCAGGGGCTCATCAAGTAAAATTTCTTTCCGAATTTAATACAACAGGTGAAATAATTATCGGCGTAAAATAGCCGGCTCAAGTGTATTCACCGAGTAAATATCGCCGGCATAAAACTCTATTCGTGCGATATCATTGAGTAATAGTTCGCGGCAACAAAACTGCAACGGATTTTTGCGATGACTCTACGAGGTCGGGTTCAACAAACTGGGCACGTGCTGCATCGGAAAATAAGTTTTCCCGCGAATAAAACCTAAGCGGATGGTCTTTCTGGAATCTTGTGACAAGTTGGTTCACTTTTTCTAGTAGAGCGTCCCATTTCCTTCTGTATTAAAATCTGCGACCGTATCCATCCAGAAAACGGTCAGTGTTTCGTGATAAGGCATGTCTTTCGCGAAATCGATATTGAATCCGTTCTTCAGCAGATTGAATATTCCGGAACGCATCATCTCCGTCGCGAGGTCCATGCCGTGTTCGGTCAGGTAGACAAGAGCAACGGTGAGGTGCTCGGCGTGTTTCCATTCCTCACTCCCTATCGTCGCGTCTTCGAACGAACGCACGCCGTCACGGATCTCTTTTTCGTTTTGATATCGCATAATCGAATCGGTAAAAGTAAATCAATCGACAACATTGAGAGCGGTCGGAGTTAATGTCCAAAGTCAAAATATTTAATAAAAATAAGGTTCCAACCATCAAAACCGATGTGTGGAACCTTCCTAAAGAAAACCGAATTTCCTATCGTTATTCTATGCCGCCATCTCTTGCGATGTCTCAATGAACTCATCCATGAACAGGTATTTGCGCCATTCCGGACGATTCTCGGCGTAGTGGCAGAGCAAGACGTGATCGAGGCCAAGACGCAGAAGCTTTTGCGAGGTTAACAACGGCATCCGAGCCTGCTCGGGCGTGCGATTGCCTTTACGCTGGTTACATTTCACGCACGCCGAAACCAGATTATGCGGAGTGCTTTCACCGCCTTGGGCACGCGGCAAAATGTGATCGAGAGTCAGATCTTTTGCGTGTTTGCTCTCGCCGCAGTATTGGCAGCGATAACGGTCACGAATATATATCCGGGCACGCTTCATCGTCGTTTCCCGCGTGTTGCGGCGGACGTGAACATAGTGACGGAGCCTGACGACAGACGGCACCGGGAAAACTGTCGAAGGAGAATGCAAAACATTGTCGCCGTCGTTTTCTTCGACAAAAACAGCGCCGCGAAACCATAAACATACCGACCGGGCGACGCCAACGGTCCCGAGCGGCTCATAAGAAAAATTCAAAAGTAAAACGCGACCAGTAAGCACACTTATCTCCTCCTATTATTATATAGATAATGTAATATCTCATCCTCATAAACGCAAGCACTATATATTGTTACGTAACCAGTTTGTAAGACAACATATAGAATCAGGGCTTACAACAAATTCCACAGGGCGGTCTGCAAATGAGATCTTTTATTCGACCAAAGCCCAGGGATTTTATTCCCTGGGCAATTTGGACTCCTTCTGTCGTGTCACCCCTTAACGCAGATCACCTGTTTGATCTCCGCAACGACCTCGACGAGGTCGGATTGGGCCCGCATTACTTCCTCGATGTCTTTGTAGGCACCGGGGATCTCATCGACTACGCCTTTGTCTTCGCGGCATTCGACGCCGTCGGTTTGGCGGGCTAGATCGTCAATGGTGTATTTCGACTTCGCCTTGGTACGCGACATTTTACGCCCCGCACCGTGCGAACAGGAGTCGAACGACAGTGGGTTTCCGAGGCCTTTGACGATGAAAGATTTCGCTCCCATCGAGCCCGGGATGATGCCGAAC
>JBBRUA010000115.1:0-9125 GCA_038248245.1 Pyrinomonadales bacterium
CTACGCGGACGTTAATGCGACACTGCCGCTGCTTTGGTTACAAATCGTAGCGGCGGTCGTGGCGGCACTTCTCGCTGTCACCTGTGTTTTTCGCCGAAACAATCGTCTGTTTTTCGCGGGCACCGCTCTGCTTATTTCGGTCGCGGTCTCGGGTTCGATCTACCCATCGCTCGTGCAGAGATTTTCTGTCGCACCGAACGAATTGGCAAAGGAAACGCAGTATATCAAAAGTAATATCGACGCGACGCGAACGGCTTTCGGTTTGAACAACGTCGAGGAACGCGAGCTATCCGGAGCGATGGCGATAACTGCCGCTGACATCAAGGAAAACCGTCGCACGATCGACAACGTCCGCCTCTGGGATCAGCAGCCTCTGCTCGACACCTTTGGGCAGATTCAAGAGATCCGCACGTATTACGAATTCAAATCGGTTGACAACGACCGATACCGAATCAACGGCGAAATGCAGCAGGTGATGATCTCGCCTCGCGAATTAAACGCCGAGAGCTTGCCGAACCGGAATTGGATCAATGAATACTTAACATTTACACACGGCTACGGCGCAGCCGTTGGCCCGGTAAATAAGGTGACGTCGGAGGGCTTGCCCGAACTCTACGTAAAGAACTTGCCGCCGGAGACAACTGTGCCGGAACTGAAGATCGAACGACCGGAGATATATTTCGGCGAGCTGTCGAACGACCGCGTCTATGTCAACACCAAGACCGAAGAGTTTAATTATCCGGCCGGTGAGGAAAATGTTTTTCGCAACCATTCCGGTGCAAACGGAATGCCGCTAGGCTCTTTGTTCGACCAAATGCTGTTTGCGTCGAGCTTCTCCGATCTGAAATTATTGCTCTCACAGGATTTCACCCCCGACACAAAGGTTTTGGCGGTTCGTAATATCAACGATCGCCTGAAAAAGGTCGCCCCGTATCTGCGTTTCGATAGTGACCCGTACATGGTCATCAACGAGGGTAAACTTATCTGGATCGCCGACGCCTTCACGACGACCAATCGTTATCCGTATTCGCAACCGACGGACGGTATCAACTACATCCGCAACGCGTTCAAGGCGACGGTTGACGCCTACGACGTCACGGTCAACCTATATATCGCTGACGAAAACGACCCGATAATTCAAACTTACGCCCGAATTTTCCCGAACACCTTAAAACCTCTCGCGGAAATGCCGCAAAGTCTGCGGGCGCATCTGCGTTACCCGGAAGACCAGTTCAATCTGCAAGCTCGCGTCTTTGCGACTTACCAGATGAACGAGCCGCAGGAATTTTACAACAAGGAAGACCAGTGGACGATCGCTCAGATTCCCGGCGCAAGCGAAAAAGAAGAGTCGAAAACCATGGATCCGTATTACACGATCATGAAACTGCCGAACGAGGAGAAAGAAGAATTCATATTGATGCTTCCCTTCACGCCGCAACGAAAGGACAACCTCGCCGCGTGGATGGTCGCCCGTTCGGATGGCGAAAATTACGGCAAACTCGCGGCATATCGATTCCCGAAACAACAGTTGGTCTTCGGGCCGAAGCAGATCGTCGCCCGTATCAATCAGGACCCGGAGATCGCCCGACAGTTGACGCTCTGGAATCAACGCGGCTCGCGTGTGATTTTCGGCACATTAATGGTCATCCCGATCAAGGAATCTCTTGTTTACGTTCAACCGCTTTATCTGCGGGCTGAATCAGGCAAGATCCCGGAACTCCGCCGCGTTATCGTGGCGAGCGACAACCGGATCGCGATGGAAGAAACGCTCGATAAAAGTCTGGAGCGGCTGTTCGGCGAAACTTCGGCAAAGGCGCCAACCGGCGAAAAGCAGGTTGTGCCGACCGAGCCTTCGACAACTCCGGTCGATTCAAATGGATTGGTCGAGCAGGCCAAGCAGCACTACCAAAAAGCGATCGAAGCCCAACGAGCCGGCGACTGGGCGAAATACGGCGAGGAAGTGAAACGTCTCGGCGAAACACTTGAGAAACTTGGAGAGAAGAAGTAAAAGAGAGTTTAAATCTCCAAAAAGCTCAGGAAAATATGATATCGAAAAGGGTACCGTTTGTTATTGCAATCTGTTTGGCGTTTTCCGTTAGCTCTTTCAGTCAAACGCGATTCGAAACGGATTTCCAATTGTGGAACGAGACTCATTTTATCGTGCCTCTGACCAAAAAGAAGGATTTGAATTTTATTTTGATAACATCCGGACGCCTCGGAAACAATGGCAAAACAGCGACCGAGGTTCGGCTCGGCGGCATGATATCAAAGAAAGTAAACGGCTACGTGACCGTCGGTGGCGGGTATCAATACCGGTATTCGAATTCGACATTTAGACAAGGTCGTTACGAGGGACGTTACATCGGATGGGCTACGTTTACCATTCCGTTGATCAAAAAATTAGCGCTCGTCAACCGGAATCAAGTCCAGTACGAAGACCGCTATTCGCGTCCGAACTCAACGGTTATTCGCAATCGTTTGTGGTTAAAACGCGAAGTCACTGTCGCAAAAAAGAAGGTCGAACCGTTTGTTTCGTTCGAATCATTCTACGACACACGGCTCAAAGGTTTTGCCAGATATCGGACCCAAATTGGGGTCGCGCACAAGTTCAACAACAAATTTTCTGCGGATCTTTTCTACGTCCGACAGGATGAAACAGGAGCCCGGACTCGTCCGGGAACTCTCAATGGAATAGGAACAAATTTTCGAGTTAATTTCTAATTAACAAATAATAAGGAGATACAATGAAAAATAGATTTATCAGTTTGATTGCGTTGACCGCGGTTTTGTCTCTTTCGGCATTCGCTCAAAGCGAAACCAAAGAAGAAATGAAAGCCAGAAAAAGTGGGATTACAACGAAAAAAAAGCAGGCAGAAACAACACCTCAGCAAGCATTGCAAGCGTTGAAGGACGGAAATGCTCGATTCGTAGCGGGCAAATCAAAGAATCAACAGAACTACCGCAAGCAGGTTGCTTTCACAGCAAAAGGCCAAGCTCCGAACTACGCGATCGTAAGCTGTTTGGATTCGAGGGTTTCGGTCGATGACATCTTTGATCTGAATAACGGCGATGCGTTTAGTGGGCGTGTAGCTGGAAACGTTATAAATGAAGATATGTTGGGCAGTCTCGAGTTTGCGACTTTAGCATCAGGTGCCGACGTGATCGTGGTTCTCGGACATACGAGTTGCGGCGCGATCAAAGGTGCCTGCGATAATGTCAAACTTGGAAACCTAACGGGCCTTTTGGATAAGATCCAGCCGGCAGTTTTCGAGATCGGCAAAGACTGGAAAACCGGCGAAAAGAATTCTAAAAACACGGAATTCGTTGAAGCGGTTGGAGTAGAAAATATTGAGCTTCAAATGAATGTCATCATGGAGAAAAGTCCGATCATCAAGGACCTTATCGCCAAAGGCACTGTGAAACTCGTTGGGGCAGTTTATAACCTCGAAACCGGCAAAGTTCGATTCTTGGACTAGACGTTTTGGGAAGGTTGATTACGGGCAACCCGCTAAGTTGGGTTGTCCAAAACTAAAGAAATTTCGTAAATATAGGTAGCTAGAGATGAATTTTTTTCCGTTCGCTGAATACTGGTGGTTTTATGGGTTATTTCTTGCCTTTGTTGGCGTGATTTTAGCCCTTGATCTGGGCGTTTTCCACAAAAAAGAGCACGCCGTTTCCTTCAAAGAGGCGACTATCTGGAGCATCGTTTTCGTCATTTTGGCGTTAGCATTCAATTACGCCTTCTACCAATATTCGGTAGCAAAGTTTGGCGACGCCGCCGGCTGGACTCTCGCGATGGAGTTCCTGACCGGTTACGTCATCGAAAAATCACTCTCGGTCGACAATATTTTTGTCTTCGTGATGGTCTTCAGCTACTTTGCGATCCCGGCGAAGTATCAGCACCGAGTCTTATTCTACGGCATCATCGGAGCGTTGTTTTTCCGTGCGGTGTTTATAAGCCTTGGGTCGGTTCTCATGCAATTCCATTGGATAATTTACCTGTTCGGTGGTTTTCTGATCATCACCGGCATCAAAATGGTATTTAGTTCCGAGAAGGAGATCGAGCCGGAAAAGAACCTGCTCGTCCGATTGCTGAAAAAGTTCATGCCGGTTTCCAACGAACTCGACGGCAAAAAGTTCTTCACCAAGATCAACGGAGTCCGCCACGCCACACCGCTTTTTGTCGCACTGATCTTTCTGGAATTCACTGACATTATTTTCGCGGTCGATAGCGTCCCGGCGATCTTCGCCATCACCAAAGAGCCGCTGATCGTGTTCACCTCGAACATCTTCGCGATCCTCGGCTTGCGGGCAATGTACTTCCTGCTCGCCGGAGCGGTGGATAAATTCCATCTGCTCAAATACGGCCTCGCCATCGTCCTTGTTTTCGTCGGCCTAAAAATGGTCTGGCTCAACGATGCCTTCGGCGGCAAATTCCCGATCACCTGGTCGCTGGGCTTCATCCTTGGAACGATCATCCTTTCGATCGTCGTTTCGCTAATATTCCCGAAGCACGAGGAAATTGTCGACCCCAAAGAATAGATGTGGTTTCGTAGAACCAAAAAGGAGATTTTATGATCAATACAAATTACTTTGCCGATAAGAGTTCGCAGAATGAAATGACAGACGAAGATACGTCTCTGCTCTTCCTGATCCCGCTCGTCCAAATGGCGTGGGTCCACGGAGCGATCTCGCCCCGCGAAAAGCAAGTCATATTCGACGCCGCCCGCGAAGAAGGCATCGACCACCGAAGTTCGCTCAACGACACGATCGACAACTGGCTCGTCTATCAACCGAGCCGTCAATTCTACGACGAATGCCTTCTCTTAATACAAACCGAGCTCCAATCAATGACCGTCAAAGAACGCGACCAAAAACGCAACAAACTCCTCACCCGCTGCCAAACCGTCGCCGCCTCCGCCGGAGACCGCTCCCCACTGGACGTAAATCACCGCATCAGCCTGGAGGAAAAAGAATTATTGGCAGAGTTAAAAGAAATCTTATAACTCCCTCATTGGTAAAGCAGGGGTGTGCGGGCCTTTCCGACGCGATCAAAGGTGGGAAGTCGATCTTTAGAAATTCCTGGTATTTCTCGCGGTAACTCGGGCTATGCAGAACGACGACGTAATCGAGAATATCGATGGGTGCAAATGTTCCGTCGGTCGCGTCGTCTTCGCGGCTTGCCGCATCGCCGAGCGGCGAAGCTCTGCTTCGCCGTCGCTCTCTCCACCTTCTTCGAGGCTATGCCTCCGGTCGGCGAGGCCTCAAGCGTTAGAAAAAAGCGTTAGCTTTTAGGTAGTTAATAAATAGAAAAGCCTCGCCGAGCAATCGGAGTGGCTTTTTCGTGTTATGATTCGAACATGATTACGACCGCAAATCACCCGCGAGCAAGCAGTTCATCTTCTTGAACATTTTAAGTCGAAGCCGGTAGACTCCTGAAAAGATTCGCTTTTCCACTGGATTGAGGAAATCGAATTTACTTTACAAGATTACAATAGTTCGAAATGATTACCGTGGCGGAGGTGACTTCCCGAATGCGGAAGCCCGCACGAAGTAAGGGCGTTCGTGGTTCTTAGTCAACGAGGTCGAAGGGCAAGTCACTCTGGCAGTAAAGTACGTAGTCTATCGCTCCGCTAACATGTCTCGGTTTCCACAAATAGCGGCGGCTCCGTCCTCGTGACCATACTTTAGTATCCGAAGAGATCAGCAATGCATCTCGCAGCATTTTCGTTGCGTTCGCTTTCAGTGCGTCGGCTATTCGTTCGGGTTTCATCTGAGCAGAAACAACGGCGTGAGCATGATTTGATCTTACATTTACTCCTCGTAAACCGTAGCCACGTCGTTGGCAGAGTTCTTTGAACGCCGATTCAACAATTCGACGCATAGGTTTTGTAAGAATGAAAGGAGGTTGTTTCATTTCGTCCTTCATGGCTAATTCGAATTCGGGTTTCGGCTGAATTCGTGGCTTGCCATAGTGGTTTCGCCCATCCCGTCCTATCGACTCACGTTCGTCACCATGTAACCATGTTCCGAAAGTACGAAACGTCAAAAGATAAGCGAGTGGAAACTCGTTTTCTTCATAAATCTCGCATCCGTGATCGTCCAACATATAATTTTTGGAAATTATGCTACAGATATTCTCCGTTGTCGAATACTAAGAACGCCCTTACTTCGTGCGGGCTTCCGCATTCGATTTTGGCATCGATTTAATTGGGACAGCAAGAAAAGCCGAATCAAGGCGAATCGCGAAAACTGGATTCCGAAAATTGAAAAAACAATTTCAAGGGATAAGCTAAACGGCGAGAAACTTCGTGAAAGCGGCTTCGTCGTTTTTAGGTTTTGGGAACATGAAATTAAAAAGGATATTGCCGCTTGTGTAAAGCGAATTACCGAACACTGTTCCCCGAAATAATTTGAGGCGAACTAGCGGTGGGTGCCGCATCTGTGTCTTTCCCAGTGATGTCGCTGACGCGACGTTGGGATTATACATTGCCTTGCCGTGCGCTTGAAACAGCACGGCTACATTCATGGGAGCGCTACGCGATTTGGCGGATGCCCTCGGTAGGATTCGACCCTTCAGCCGACTGCTATCTACACCCACGGCCGACGGCGACGGCGGTGTTTAGTTCTAGGAGGAGCGTGCCGTCGTTGTCGAGGTCGACGTTGGTAAAAAGGATCGTGCTCTTTGGCTTTATCTCGAAATGCTTGCAAAACGGTGCCGCATGAATGAGCTTGTAGTTGTATTTTTTATTATTGACCTTACCTTTTAGGGGAAAGGCACTCTGGATGCGAGGGTCTCTCGGGGCCAGGCCGATCGTTCGCGTGCGCTCGTCGTAACGCAGTTCCACCGCCGCCACCGCGCCCAACGCTTCGTAGGCCGCCTGATTCAGCAAGAAAACCCTGCGATGATTCAAAGTCACCCGCGGCTCTCCGTTGCTCTTCCGATTATTAGGCGTTCCCTGATATATCTCCCACCGACTCTTCGCTTCCATAAAATCCTTTCATTATCTATTGTACGATACATCGTATCATCTCTGATACGGCAAGTCAAAAGAGAAATCTCACGCAAAGCCGCCAAGGTCGCAAAGCAAGACAAGAGGAACCGTTGTCGTTCCAAGATCTCCTTATCCGTCCTTGCCTTCTTCGCGACTCTGCGTGAAACCATTCTCATTCGACAAATCCGCCGCGCCTCTCAGCGTCCGTTGCGGTGAATTTTGCACTTCAAAGCCCGAGAAAGCATCATTTGCTCTTCGCCGCGGAGAACGGTAATGAGGATACCAACAGAACCTGCATGGAGATTTTTCGATCCCGTAACCGAAAACACTGATTTTTCACGCTGATTTTGGTACGGTTTTGATGCGTTTTCGTACACTTTTTAGCGTATTTGGTGCATTTTTCGTTCACTTTTTAACACCTTTCCGGTAAACCATTGAGCTGTAACAGTTTGCGGCGATTAATTATTTACCGCACTTTTGTTTTTTTTGGCTGCATGTTCCGTCGCCTAACCGCAGTTTCCCGTCGATATATGCCGTTGCCATCTGTCCCGTCGTTGTCGAAACGTTCCTAAACCTGCCAAACGAGCTTGTTCAAAGCGTTGAATCGGTTCTCCGCACCTATCTTACTCTGTGCTCTTTGTGCACTCTGTGGTGAAACGCTTCATCGTGCGTTGTAAATACACCTAATTATCCGTCCGGACAAACGATTAACCGTCCGACTTCATTAACAAATTCGTTATGGCGTGATAAGCTTTTTGAATGGTTAACAAGAACGAGTCGCATTTACTCGTTTTTTCCGTTTAAGAAGGCAGTTTACGACACTTTTACGAAAGATTTTTTTATGACGAACCTAAATATCCCGTCGAATGTTACTAACGAAGAGCTGATCAATTGGGTCACCGACGCTGTCGAACTCTGCAAGCCCGACAGTGTGCATTGGTGCGACGGCTCGCAAGAGGAATACGACAAAATGTGTGCCGAAATGGTCGCATCAGGCACGTTTATCAAGCTCAACGAAGAGAAACGCCCGAACTCATTCCTCGCCCGATCACACCCTTCGGACGTGGCCCGCGTCGAGGATCGCACCTACATTTGCTCGATCGCCAAAGGCGATGCCGGCCCAACCAACAATTGGATGGCCCCGGTCGAAATGAAGGCGATCCTGAAGAAGAAATTCGACGGCTGCATGAAAGGCCGCACGATGTACGTCATCCCATTTTGTATGGGCCCGATCGGTTCGCAGATCTCGCAGTTCGGCGTCCAGGTGACCGATTCGGCATACGCCGCGGTCAATATGAAAATCATGACCCGCATGGGCACCAAAGCCCTTGATGCCCTCGCCGATGGTGAGTTCACACGCTGCCTTCACTCCGTCGGAATGCCGCTAGCAGAAGGCCAGGCCGACGTTTCGTGGCCCTGCTCGCCCGATCCAAAAGACAAGTATATCGTTCATTTTCCCGAGGAAAACTCGATCGTCAGCTACGGTTCCGGCTACGGCGGAAACGCCCTCCTCGGCAAGAAATGCCTCGCCCTACGAATCGCTTCAAACCTCGGTCGCGCCCAAGGCTGGCTCGCCGAACACATGCTCATCGTCGGCGTAAAATCCCCCGACGGCCGCAAAGATTACGTCTGCGCCGCCTTCCCATCCGCCTGCGGCAAGACCAATTTTGCCATGCTCATCCCGCCCAAGGAGTTCGTCGATGAGGGCTGGGAGATCACCACCGTTGGAGATGATATTTCTTGGATCAAGCCCGACGAAAATGGCAAATTGCACGCGATAAACCCTGAAAATGGCTTCTTCGGAGTCGCACCAGGAACCAATTATTCCACTAACCCCAACGCGATGCTCTCGATCAAAGAGAACACGATCTTTACAAACGTTGCATTAACCGATGATGGCGACGTCTGGTGGGAAGGTATGGACGGCGATGCCCCGGCCCACGCCATCGACTGGCAAGGCAATGATTGGACTCCCGCGAGCGAGGGCAAAGCGGCACACGCAAACTCCCGTTTCACAGCACCTCTAGATCAGTGCCCCGTCGCCGACGAACGCTTCGACGATCCAAAAGGCGTGCCGGTCTCAGCCTTCATTTTCGGTGGACGCCGCAATAGCGTCGTGCCGCTTATCCA
>JBBRUA010000116.1:0-9092 GCA_038248245.1 Pyrinomonadales bacterium
CAACAACGAGTCGTTGGTTAACCGCAAATCGGAAGACCTTTGTTTCGGCGTTTAGCGAATCGTGAAGTTTTTATTTTTCGGGATGATAAATTATTCTCTGCCATAAATTACCAGCAGCCCGTAGGATTTCGGTATAATAAATCCGCATATAGAGTGCTTATGCGGAATCGTTCTTCATAATACACAAAAATCGTGACTTATGCGGAATGGTTCCGCATAAGTCGCCTATTTTCACGATTGGCCGGAATGGTTCCGGTCAATCATAAGTTGGACATCTTCGTTAAGCTAAACGGTTTCGCCTTATGAGACAAATTATTTTTGGCATCATTGTCGTTCTCACATTTGTAACAATTGCTTGTGTTAATCCTATTCAATCTGGCGTATTTCTGACGACCTCATCCCCAAACAAAACTTATACGGTTGAATTTACTGGCAACAAATACGCTCCGAGTGTTCCAGCCGTTGATCACGAAACGCGATTTAATCTTTTCAAAAATGGACAGCCACTTCTTAAAAATGCGTATGTGGACGCTTACGATTGGTTTGATTCTGATCTTGCCGGAATGTATCCAGAGCATAAATGGGTGAGCGATTCTGTTTTACGCATTGGTTCTGAAATTTCCAAGTCAGAAAAGAGTTCCGATTCTTTAGCTCTTTCTAACAAAACAAACAAGACCGTTAGATTCTTGCGGATTGTCGCCGGAGATATGCTTTTTATTTTCGAGATGCCGCCGGATTCAAAGAATAAATTCTCAGTTCCGTATTTAGGCGACTTACCTTGGGTAGCAGGCGAAGGCGAATTTGCAGACGGTCAAAAGATTAAATGGAACGGTGTAAACTTTCAGAACAAAGAACGCTTGAAGGATTCCTTACAATACTGCATTTCTGTCGGTGACGACAGCTTAAAAATTGAGAGTCCACTTATGAACGGTTATAATGGTGACGGTGCGAGTGATAAGCCAAACATTCTGAAATCCGCGAACTGCGATTTGTAAAGTTGTGTACTAAAGATTAAGGCAATGTCCAACAAATCAATGGACGTGAGGGCGAAACAGCGACTTTATTATCGCGTTGTCCGTCAAACTTTATCTTGTGTGTTGGCGGTTTCGCCCCACGTCGTCTCAATCGTTAAATGGCCACTCATCCGATAAAACACCGATAGATATTGCCTAAAACGCGATCTTTCTTTTTTCTTCGATGTTCAGGAACGAAATCCTGATACCGGGGAACGAAATTCTGAAAGCCTGAGCGGAATACTGGAGCCAGTGGATGAAAAAACAATGCCGGTTGTTCACGCGAACAACCGGCATTCGTTCGGGAGACTCCGAGCAGATCGCCCTGACGGCAATTATTCTTTATCTGGCCGAAGCACACCGCGAGACGGGTTTTCTTTTTCGGGATGATAAATTCCGGCAATTGTGTGCGGGCTGACGCCGATCCAGTACAGGCATTGAAACGCAATCCAGCGAACAAATACCGGGAGAAAAGCTCGGTTCTCAAAACGCCGCGAAGAGGTTAGGATCTCCGCATTGAGCGTTACCAGTTTCCCGATCTTTCGCAACCGATAGACAAGATCAAGGTCTTCGAACAACGGCAGAGGCTTAAATCCACCGACCCGTTGATAGGCGTCGCGACGGACAAAAATTCCCGAATCCCCGTATAGCAAACCTATCTTGCGAATGTGACGATAAAACCATGTCATAAACTTCGCCGGGCGGCTCTCGCCCGCGAAACGAAGTGTGAAATTACCGGCCACAATGGATGTATCTTTGATCGCCCCGCGAATTTTAGTCAAGGCGTCTGGAGATGGTCTTGAATCCGCGTGAACGAACCAAAGAATTGAGCCGCTCGATGCAAGCGCGGCTGCGTGCATCTGACCACCGCGTCCCCGCAGGCTTTCAACGACGATCGCTCCGAGACTGCGGGCAATCGTCGCCGTGTCGTCATTACTCCCGCCGTCCGCAACGACGATCTCGGTGTTTCCCCCGAGCAACCTTAACGCGGCAAGTGTTTTTCCGATCTCGGCGGCCTCGTTAAAAGTTGGGATGATTATGCTGATCGTTCCGTTCATCCATTAATTATTTGTCCGGTAAATGCCAACAATTCCGATGCGGATGAAGCGGAAACGCAAGAAGTTTTCCAATAGTCAAATCTCGCGGCTCTAGATGCGCCGGAACGCCGATCTTTACGCCAGCATGTTCCGAAACGTCGCGAAATGTTCCGTGCAATCTGTCCCAAACCGATAATCCGCTTGACCAATTGGAATCGGTTTCGGCTCGGATAACTGAGTGGTGTATGCCATGGAGCCGCGGCGTAACGATGAATTTGCTGAGAAAGTTCTCAAGTCTTTCCGGTATTTCGATATTAGAATGATGAAAAAGTACGGATGGAATTAGAAGTGCCTGCCAGGTTTGCAGAGATTTGGGCGTAACACCGATTGCCGCGATCTGAATCGCTCGCCAGCCGACGGAAACGATCAACTCTCCAAAATGAAACCGAAGCGCCGTCGACGCATCAAGATCAAGATCGACATGATGAACGACGTGAAATCGCCACAGAAAAGGGATGCGATGTGTCAAAACGTGCCACAAATAAAGCGTGTAATCGAGCAGAATCACCGTCAGCAAAATTTCCAGCCATTCAGGCAGCTTAACCAGCTTTAAGATTCCCCAATTTTTTCGTTCGACCAGTGAAGCCGCTCTTTTTGCGATCGGGTTTTCGATCAAAGTCATCGCGACAGCGGCCGTGCCCGCGACCAAAAAGTTACGGCCTGTTCGACGAGCGACGGGTTCCGTTTTGCGCCGAAGCGGTCGTTTTCGTTCAAGCAAGACCAAAACGCCGAATGTTGCAACGGCGATCGGTAAAGCGAGTCCGCGTATTATTTTTCCAAACGTCATTGCTTCAAAATCTTTATGCACTCTGCTGTTCCGTTGCATTTCTCATCACTTGCCCGTTTCCGTTAATTAGCCGCTACCGTACCGCCGCAAGACGAACCCAAACCAGCCGTGCACCCGAAACAGTGATCGGCCGTAACGATGGACCGATTGGACAGCGACTCCATATCGAAATCAAAAATAGTCTGCGGCAGGTCGGCTGCCAAGGGCATTTCCAACATTTGATTAAAGTCGCAGTCAGACAACCGTCCGGTCCAATCGACGCTTATCAAATTGCGGCACATTAAACTGTCGACCGTGGCCGGATTGAAGGCATTCACGAGCTTTGACATATAATGTGCTTCGTTGCCGGATCGGCGGAGCCAATCGAGAAACCGAGCTATCGGCATATTGGTTATTGTAAAGAGATTGTTGAATGAAATGCCGTAACGAGCCATCAGTTCATGTTTGAAATCGGCCTCGATCGACGCCTGATCCGGCGGTAGAAAAGCACCGAGGGGATTGTAAACCAGATTCAGCGTAAATCCATTTTCAACGCCGAAACCGACATCGTTCAGCCGCTTCAGCGCATCGATACTCTTATCGAAAACGCCTGTTCCGCGTTGGCTATCGGTTTTTGCGGCATTGAAATACGGAAGTGAGGAAACTAATTCCACGCGATTCTCGGCAAAGAATTTTGGCAGATCCTCCTGACCTTTTTCGTGCATTACCGTCAGATTGTGACGCACGATCACTTTAGCCCCGCTCGCCGTCGCTTCCGTGACAAAGTATCGGAAGTCAGGAATAAGCTCCGGTGCTCCGCCCGTAATATCGAGCGTCGGAATTTCGAATTCACGCACTGCTTTTAGACAGGCATCGACCACTTCACGCGGCATTATTTCCGTCCGCGTCGGCGACGCGTCGACATGGCAGTGCTTGCACGCCTGATTACAGAGCTTGCCGACATTGACCTGAAGCGTCTCAACCGACAGCGAACGCAATTCGTCTCGCCCCAGCACTTCCTGAAAACTTACCTGCGGACTCGGAAACGCGCGTTTTCCCTTTCTCTCAATCTGAACCCCAGCTTGCATATTAAAACCGACCGATTACATCGACACTTTGTCGTGGGCGTTGTGCGATTGGATGCCGTGAATGAGGCTGGCGCCGCCGCGAATCGCCGACGCGAGATGGATAGACTCGGTCATCTGCCCCATATTCGACCCATTTTCGAGGCAGGAATTCGTAAACGCGTCGATGCAGTACGGACACTGAACCGTTACCGCGACCGCCAGCCCGATCAACGCCTTTTCGCGTTTCGTCAGCTCGCCTTCTTCCTGACAGGCCCCATACCAAGCCATGAATTTCTCAAATAATTCAGGTTTGTATTTTGCAACATCTCCGAAACGGGCTAGATCCTCTTCGTTGTAGTACGGCATATATTTATCTTGAGACAGCAGCAGTTTTGTTAACAACAATCGCCCTCCGGTTCGCAACATTCAGCACCGGACAAATCCGTAACTTTATATTCCAGGCCTTTTGATTCTCGAGGATGGCGTTTTGCGTTTTGTTTGCAGTTGAATTCCGTGGCATCCGCAAGCTCGATACTTTCAATCGGCTCGATCGGTATTATCTGATCGGCATACGGCGCTTGGCCGTATATCTGAAACGTCTTGTCGCATACCGCCATCCGCTGCCCGCGTTCGAGAATGTGGCCGTCGTCGTCAATCACTTTCCGCCACGGACCCTTGTAGATCACCGATTGATTTCGTTCCCAACACGCTCCCTGCTTGCCCTTAAAAGCAGTAATGGTTATAGAGCGAAATTCTATTCCCTCAACCACACGCCACGGCTTTTCGTCGCGTTTTACGATCTCCATTCCGTAAAATCCGGCGCGTTCAAACGCCTCCAGAAACAGGTCTTCGCGAAATGCCCCAGAAATACAGCCTGACCAAAGATCGGGGTCGTTTTGCAGATGCTCTGGAACGTCTTCGTCCGCTATAATGTCCGAGATCGCCACGCGCCCGCCGCGTTTCAAGACCCGAAACATTTCTTGAAACATCTGCTCCTTATCTTCCGGCTTGACCAGATTCAAAACACAGTTCGACAAAATAACGTCAACCGAATCATCGGCAACTAATGGCTTTTCGATTTTAATTTCAGTTACAAATGATTCATATGCGAAAAGATCATTCGCAGTTTTAATCGGATTTGTGCTTAAATTCGCGTCAACCAAACTCAGATCAAGTTTCAAATCCTGAATTTTTCCGTAAAGAAATTGGACGTTGTCGTAACCTATCTTCCCTGCCATTTCGCCGCGATATTTGTTTGCGAGCTTCAGCATCTCGGTATTTGTATCAACGCCGATCACTCTCCCGGATTCACCGACAATCTGAGATGCGATATAACATATCTTTCCGCCACCCGACCCTAGATCGAGAACAGTTTCGCCCGTTTTCACAAACCTCGATGGATCACCGCATCCATAGTCACGCTCGATTATTTCATCGGGCAATATCTTCAGATACTGCGGATCGTATTCAATCGGACAGCACAACGCTTCCTCTTGAATCTGTGCCGCTGATCCATAACGGCTTCGCACCGCAACCTCAATATCGTTCATATCTACTATCTTACATAAAAACACGAAATCTCTCTGGCGTATTTCTTGCTCCGGCGACATAAACTACAAAATCTTCATCGCTTCGGGATATACTTCATATAATTAAATATCGGCAAAATTGAACACGACTAACTATGTAACCGCGCGTACGTCGCTGTCAGAAAAGGTACGGTTGAGATCGAGATAAATACTATGAATATTTTTTTACTTCAGGCTCCGGCTACCCCAGAACGAGATTTCAGCGCCGGGATAATCTGGCAGACGCTGCGCGATCTCGGCAACGGCTTTCTTGCACAGTTGCCGTATATCATAATCGGCATCGTCGTTTTGGCCGCGTTCGTCGTTGTCGCCCGCGTCGTCAGCAGCGTTGTCCGGGCGACAGGAGAAAGGACGCGGCTCGACATAACTCTCGCCGAATTGCTCGGTCGACTCGCCTCGCTGTTGATAATCGTTCTCGGTATTTTCGTCGCGGCGGTCGTTATTTTCCCGACGTTCAAACCCGGCGATCTGGTCACCGGTTTAGGCATTACATCGGTCGCCGTCGGCTTTGCCTTCAAAGACGTGCTGCAAAACTTTTTCGCGGGAATTCTCATATTGTGGCGCAGGCCGTTTGTCGTCGGTGACCAATTAAAATTCAGAGAGTTTGAAGGCACAATTGAAGAAATCAACGTCCGTTCGACGCGAATTAAAACCTTCGACGGCGAGCGCGCTGTCATCCCGAACGGCGAAGTTTACACTAATTCTGTGCTGGTAAAAACCGCATACGACCGGCGTCGAGTCCGCTTCATCGTCGGCATCGGTTATCTGGACGACATCGAGAAGGGACGCGAAACGATCAGGCAGGTGCTGGAAAAAATCGAAGGCGTGATGCCCGACCCCGAACCGTGGATCTACGTCACGGAACTCGCGCCATCGTCGGTTAATTTCACGGTTTATTTCTGGGTCGAATCAAATCAGCGGTCCGTCCTTGCAGTCTCGGACAAAGTCGCGACCGGCATTAAATACGCACTCGACGAAGCAGGAATTGATATGCCGTATCCACATTCTGTTGTTCTGTTTCACGACGCGACCGGAACGCGGAGCGGCGACATCGAACAGAAAAAATACATTGCCGCCAAGGGCGAAACATTGAAATAATTTAGCTGCATTGAACGGATTTTTTCCGCATTAAAATCCGAGTGCTACCGAGGAGATCGTAGACTGTTTGGAAGATCAAACGGAAGAAATTCATCGCAGCCTTGCGTTTGTGATGAACGCGAGCCGAGAAACGGCACGAATATCCAAGATAAAGGGAAAATGATGGCTGATGAATTCGAAGATCACGTTGACAAATGGGAAGATTTAGTCGACAGCGAAAGACGCTCGGCAGCGGGTATCAAAAATCTTATGCAGAAAGCAATGGTTTTGTATGACTTTACCCGCTCATCCAATCTTTCCACACGGACAAAACGCGACTGGGCACTAGTCAGATCAACCCTTGACGAGCTGGCAATGATGACAAATATAGAATGGAAGTGGAACGCCACTCCGATTGCCATCAAGTAATCGTAAACCTCGATATTTTTTAAAAAGTGCGGCGAGAAAATCGGCGCACTTTTTTTGTTTTAAATTTATTTACCGTCAATTTATTTACATAATTAATATTTTGAATTCACAAAGTTTCTTCTTTGGTTACAACTGCCTGTATAGGTGAAAACACTTATTCAATTTGAGTAATCTTGCAGACGTTCTGCGGCTGAAAAATCAATATACTTAGCGTTAAGGATCAAGTGAAAGGAAAAAAAGATGGATAATGACCCGACAAAAACAAACGTCGAGCACCGGTCGGAACAGCCGGATCTTGGAAATAACGCGCCTTTGGACGCACAACCGCACCCGGTTCCGACAAATACTTTCGGCGTTTATGCCCAACCGCAAGGCGTTTCTATGACCAGTTCAAAGGCCGTGCCATTTGTCATTACGGCGTTGGCGATATCGCCATCATAATCCTTTTGGTTTGGTTATGGTGACGCGAACTTTACGCGGCGATAGGACGAATGAATGACTCGTCAGGGCAGATTTTTCCGAATTAAATTGAATGGCAGGTAATGCTCCTGCCTCGAACGATTCTTAGACGACCACGGCACAAACTAACGCTGCACAGACAAATTAGAATGTGCCTGCCGGGCCGCTGAGCGCTACGGCCGTTTTCATATTCGGCAGTCGTCAAACGTGCCGCTCCAGCCGTCGTGACGATTCAGTCTTCACGCCGCGTTCGCGCTCCGCAACAGGTTCCGTTTGCCGCCGACCCGCGTTTTCGAGAGTTCTTCGGCGACCGCTCTAGCGGCGAAAATGGTCAGCGAACGCAACAGCAACCGCCGCACGTTCAGCGTGGACTCGGTTCGGGCATGCGTTGCTCGCTCTCGCCGGACACACGCACGGCGGGCAAATTCGCCTTCCTTTTACCGATGATTGGTCGTGGATGGCGCTTTTTACCGATGAAAAAATCCACGCCGACGGCTGGATCGACAATTTCGTTCAAACCGGAAATCGGCCTTATGTGAATCGCGGAATTGGCTTCAGCAGTTTTCCAGTCCGCAGCAACTGCCGTCCCGAAATGCAAAGCAAACTGCAGACGCGAACTGAAAATATTTCACAATTCTGGAATTTTCTGCTTAACGGAGTAAATAATGTTTTTTAACAGTTGGTTCAATTTATTGAGCGTCCTGATCGTCGGCATTCTGGCTTATGTCGCTCTTATAGTTTTGTTGCGCGTTTTTGGTAAACGAACTCTGTCGAAATGGAATGCCTTTGATTTTGTCGTGACAATCGCGCTCGGCTCGATTCTGGCATCCGTTACTTTGTCAAAAACTGTGCCTTTAATCGAAGGCATTTCAGCATTCTTGCTGCTGATCGCGCTGCAATTTATTATCACGAAACTTTCGGTCCGATTCGATTTCATTAAAAATATTATTAAAGCCAAACCGACATTACTCCTCGACAAAGGCGAGTATTTGCCCGATACTCTGCGCCGCCAGAGGGTTGATGAATCGGAAGTTCGCGCGGCAGTTCGCGCCGCTGGCTTCGCGGCAATTGAAGAGATTGAAGCCGTCGTATTAGAAACCGACGGGACATTTAGCGTTGTAAAAAAATCGGCGGATGGTTCGCGGTCGGCTCTTCAGGAGGTAACTGATGAATAAAAGTGTTCGGACTGAAAATAATGTAAAGGGAAAACAGCGCGACGCGCGTCCATGGATTATTTGGATGGGGCGCGTCGGTTTTGCGGCGATGGGCGTGGTGCATCTGTTGGTCGGTGTTTTGGCGTTGATGTCAGTCGTCACCATCGCGTCGGCGAGCGGCACGGAAGGCGCGTTGCGGCAAATCGTGCGGCTTCCCTTCGGGCAATTTTTGCTCATCGCCGTCACCGTCGGACTCGTCTGTTACGCTCTGTGGCGTTTTATTCAGGCATTTATGGACACGGACGTAAAAGGTTCTGATGCCAAAGGCATCGCCATGCGCATCAGTTTTGTCGTCATTGGCGTAGTTTGTCTGGGATTATCTTTTTCCGCCGTGAAAATCTTTCTCGGAACGCAAAGCAGCGACAGCGTTTGGGCGCAAAG
>JBBRUA010000117.1:0-8963 GCA_038248245.1 Pyrinomonadales bacterium
ATCTGATGAAGACTACGCTGAGATCAAAGCAGAATGTGCGAAATTATGCGAGATCTCGGCGGCGATTGGATGTCCGTACGTTCTTTCGGTCCCCGGATCACTGCGTCAGGGACCAAAAACGGACGAGGAAACGATTGCGGAGTCGGTTCGCGTTTTGAACGAGCTAGCTGACATTGGCGAGCCTTACGGTATCAAGATAGGATTCGAATTTCTAGGCGAGGCAGGGAATTCAGTTCAGACGCTCGATCTTGGCAGTAGGATCGTCGATCTGGTCGGCCGAGAGAGCGTCGGGAATGTGATGGATACGTATCACTTTTACGCCGGGAATTCGTCGTACGAAGCAATCGACCGGCTCGACCCGAAAAAGCTTTTTATATTCCACATCAACGACGCCGAGGATCTGCCGAAAGATCAATTGAACGATTCAAAGCGACTCTACCCCGGCCTCGGCATTCTGCCTATCAAGGAGATCAAATCGCACCTCGACGGTATTGGCTACGACGGGCCTGTTAGCGTTGAGATCTTTCGGCCGGAATATTGGGAACAAGACCCGTTCGAAGTTGCTGTAAAGGCAAAGGCAGCGACGGAAGAGGTTTTAGGATTGGGGAAATACGCTGCGGGCGGTAGCTGGTAAGAATAATTGCCGCGAAGACGCACAGAATCGCAAAGATTCGTACCAGTAAATAAATTTACTCAAAAGTTTGCGTGCATCGCGCCTTTTCGGCCGATAAATCATGGATAAAGTTAAGATCGGAATAGTTGGAACAGGATTTGTCGGCAATCTTCACGGGCGCATTTACGCTCGAGAGGACAGGGCAGAGGTCGCGGCTTTATATGATATCGTTCCCGATCGAGCTGAAAAGACGGCGAAGAGTATCGGCGGTAAAGTTTGTTCTTCGAGAGAGGAATTGCTTGATAGCTGCGATGCTGTTCTCGTTTGCACACCGAATAAAACCCATCCTGAGATCGCTTCGGCGGCCGTGGCCGCTGGAAAGCACGTCTTCTGCGAGAAACCATTCGCGATAGGCATCGATCAGGCACGGGAACTTTTAGATATCGCTAACGCCGGAAGCGGGGTTTTTCAAGTGGGCCACAATCGTCGGTACGCTCCTGTTTATGCCAAATTAAAAGAGTTGATCAGCGAGGATAAGGCTCATTCCGCTCACGTCAAAATGAATCGCGGAGAACTTAAAAACCCTGTCTGGACGGGAGATACGAATGTGACCGGCGGTTTTCTTTACGAGACGACGATCCATCTTTTCGACATGATGCGTTTTCAGTTTGGGGAGATCGAGGAGCTTGTCGCGTACGGTTCACAGCACGAGTATCCGGAATTGGATGAGTTCTCGATCATCTTCAAGTTCAAAAGCGGCTTTCACTGCACCTTTGCGTCATCGTCGGACGCGAGCTGGCATTTTCCGTTCGAGCGGATCGAAGTTTTCTGTCACCACCGGACAATAGTGACGGAGGAAATGGAACGTCTTCTAGATTCGCGCGGCATGGATGCTAATTTTCAGACAACGACGTTTCATATGACTCCGTGGGATGAGCGTTGGGGCTACGTTCAGGAGGATCGTGCGTTCATCGGTGCCATCCTCGACGGAACGCCGCCGCCGGTGACGGCGCTCGACGGCTTCAAGTCAGTCGAGTTGGTCGAGTCGGTATATAATGCGATCCGAACCGGTGAGCGCGTAAGGTTTTAGAACTTTTTGTTTTGTGATTCGTTAAATACCGTTTAGGTTAGGGCAAACTATGATCACATGCCAAAATTGCGGGAATACAAACAACCCCGAAAGCCATTTCTGTCGATTTTGCGGCACGAAGTTTATTATTCCGCAGGCTCACGTCCCGGCACAGAACAACCCTTACGATTACCCTGCTCCTCGTCCATATGCATGGAAGACCGATGAGTTTCAGACGCAGAGCGAAGCCCGCAAGACGATGAATGCTCCCGCCACCGCACCGATAAATTCACAGTTTCAACTTGGACAGGCGAGCAATAACAACCAACAAGTTGGATTTCATTACCAAAACGATCTGAGCCAGCCTTACCGTTGTCCGCACTGTATGAGTCAGTTTCTCCCGCGAATCGACCGCCGCATCTCAACCGCCGGCTGGATCACGTTCTCGGTTTTGCTAGTGTTCTTTTTTCCTTTATTTTGGATCGGCCTGCTGATCAAGGAAGATATTCGGATGTGCCCGAGTTGTAATTCGCGTGTCGGTTAGCGATGGTAGTAACCTTTCGGATGCTCGATCTTGATCTCAGGATTGGTACTCGCAACCTCGACTTTGTAATATCCTTTTTTCATGTTGGTCGAGAGGTAGGTTAATGCAAACTGCCGTCCCAGCAGTATGTTGAGATCCCTGAAAAACGGATCAAAACTTATCGGCGCGAGCGATCCCTGAAAAAATGCCCGGCCTCCGGTTTCTTCAGACAATTTATTGAGTGCACCCTGTCCGCCCAATGTGAGTTGGGTGCTTCCGCTATCAGAGAGAGATGTCGGTGTGAAAAACGAGTAGATCGCCACGCTCATCTTCTGAGCTCTGGTGACCGCGCGATCAAAGTCAACAGACTGGAAACTGCTCGCTGCCGAAAATCCGCTAGACGTGTCAACGCCATCGGAGACGAGCAGGACAGCTCGCCGCCCAGCCGGCAGGGCGTCAAAGCGTTTCAGGGCGTCCGCAACGCCCGAGTATGGTCCGTTTGAACCTGCACCCGCTCCGCTAACTATCCTGATTGATTTCGCGGCTTTTTCGAGATCGTCAGTAAATTTCTGTCTGATCTGCAGATTTCCACCGCGAATATACCCAACCATCACACGTGTCCCCTTTGGCATGCCGGTGATGAACTTTGCGATATCGCGTAACTGCAGATTGATATTACCGGTCAAATCGTCCTGGATCAGTACTGCAAGCGCGAGAGGCGTGTTTGAGACGCTTCGGATCGAGAGGATCGTTTGATCTTCTTTATTCTCTTTGACCGTTAAACGGTCCGCTTGGATGATCTCCGACGTTTGATCTTCTTGAAGCTCTTTTTTGGTGTATATCGATATCGGAATCGTGACGGTGCGAACTCTCTGTCTGTCACGACTAGCCGGTTCCTGAGCGAGAACAGAGTATTGAACCGTCAAAACAGTCAACAGAAAGCCGATTGATAATTTAAAAGTTCTCATATTCGGTCGGACCGCACGAAGTCAATGAACTCATAATAGTATATTTCGCTACAAATAATAAACTTTCTGATGCACCCAGATTGAAGTGCGTTTGCACAGTTTGTAAAGTAAAGTCGAAAGCTATGAACGACCTGACCCTCAGATACGACGTTACTGCCCGCGATCTCGCCCGCGGCCGCAATCTAAAGATCGGCGCGTGGACCGCCCCGTTTCTGCTCGGCGGCGTCCCGGCGGTCGTTTTGTTCACGCTGATGTTCATTTTCGGAACGACCCCGCCGGTTGCGGCTGTCTTCTTTTTCTTGGGGATCATTTTAGGAATCGCGGGTTTTCTGACCGGACTCGGGATCTCGGCGTTTCTTTCATATCGCAGAGCGAACTGGACAAAGGAGATGCGCGAACGAATTGCAGCTGACGGGATCAGAGCGAACGAGATCGAGTGGTTTAGGAACGAATTAAAATCGAATGAAGTTCGCTCTCTGAAAGAGATAACCTCAAGGGATCTGCTTCTGGCCGATGCTTATCGGGACACACTCGCTTCGCGCCTGACTGCAACGCGTATAGTGAAATCTTCGAAAAGAGAACTACAGCTTATGCAGCGTCGGCAAATCAAGCTGAAACAGTTGAAATCGAAAAGTTCTGAGGATTTTCAAAAGGAACTGGCTCGGGACATTGGGAAGATAGACTCTATCAACACTGAGGCGAAAGTAATGCTTGCTGAGGCTGAGAGCCGTCTGCAGATGATCGAGGCCGCATCGGTCAGGGGAGGAAGTATTGCAGATTCTGAGCTCGCTCTAAAGAAACTATCGGCTCGTGCGTCTGAACTGCCGCTTGCTCTCGAAGAAGCAAAAATGGCTGAAGAGATCCGTGCTGAAATGGAGAAAGAATGGTCGGAGCCGCCGGTTTAGCGTAAGAAACGTCTTAGGCGAATGAGAACCACGGTGACGTTCGGACGGATGAATTGAACCTGTTAGTTACAGGTGGGTGGCTTTTTGCTCCCGTTAGAGAACATCAGAGCCGATGTCTATGGCGAATTCTCGCTTGAAGATTCGCACCGAAATCGGCATTAGCCTCCCGGCATTCATATATTGGCTCAATTATGTATGCGTCCGGTGACGGGCACCGCAGTAAACTTCCCTCGCCTGTAAAAACTATATCACAATGAGGATGTCCAAACGCAAGCGAAACTATTGTTCGGTTTGAAACTCTTGCGGCGGCGGATCGCGGTGTTTAAGAATGCGGTCGAGCATCTCGCTGCATTCGGAACTGCGAATGCCCAACTGGGCGTCAACCTGCGTCTGAGTATCTTTTAATTGGTGAAACTCGTCAGCTATATGCAGTGCCGCAAGAATCGCGACCTTGAGCGAATCGACCGTTTGTGTGCCGGACGAGATCTCACGCATTTTCGAATCGACATAGGTTGCGAGGTCCAGAATGTACTGATCGTCTCCATCCGAGCGAATACTGTATGTCTGATTATAAATCTCTACTCTCAAAGCCTTTTCCGTCATACGCGTCCTATCTAAACTATCGTCCGACCGCCTCGGCGACGTCGTCATCGATCGCGGTTAATGCATCGAGCATCGCTTCGACCTTCAAATGGATGGCGTCGCGTTCGGTCATCAGGTCTCTTACCTTTAATTCCAGATCGCTATTGGACTGGGTCAAACCTGCGTATTCGCGCCGAACATTCGCAAGTTCCCGAGCTATCGAGTCCTTTTCCTCGCGAAGCTTTTGAGCGAACTGGATCGTCAAATATATTTTATCCTCGAGGTGCGAGAATTTTTCCATTCCCGAAAGGGCATTCATCAATGGGTCTCCAATCTTTGGGTAGTTCGAACTGTGGAAAACATTATGTCGGGTTTTCAGATTTACTTCAAGTAAAAGATGAAGTTATTGTCAAAATCGAGATCTTACGCCCATATCTGCTGCTAAAGACGTGAGGATTCGCTGATGCTCGTCGTCAACCTCGCTCTCTACCAAAGTGCGGTCGTCGCTACGGTATTCGAGCCTGATGGTGACTGAACGCTCATCTTCTACGACACCTTTACCTTCGTAAGTATCGACAAATACAACGTTTCTGCAAAGCTCTGAATTTAGTAAAACGATGGCTTGGCGAATTGACTCAAACTCCGTTGTTCGTGCCACAAGAAGTGAAACGTCTCTTGTGACGGACGGGTATTTAGCGACCGGTTGATAGGTTGCTGTAATGGGAACCTCTTCTAGAACAGACTGAAGGTTTACCTCCGCAGTGTAGACCGGTTGCTTGAATTTATATCTGCTAGTGATCTCGTCACTCAATCGCCCAACGAAGCCCACGATCTTTCCGCTCGCCGTTATCGAGGCGGACTGACCACGCCTTAAATGCTTTACATCAGTGGCCGCAAAGGTGCACGTCGGTATTCCGACAGCTGCAAGTGCCGCCTCGATCGCTCCTTTAGCGTCATAAAAATCAAGATCACGAGCGGACATTGCTCTGCCCTCGATTAGTTCTGCGCCGGTGACGACCAACGTAAGCAACTTCTGTTCGTTTGGAGCATGATCCGCCGATTTCGATGAAGCGAATACCTTACCGATCTCAAAAAGTTTTACATCGCGGCGCTGATGATTCAAATTTAGCCTTACGGCTTCGAGCAGGCCTGGAATGATGGTCGAACGCATGCGAACCGCACCGTCGATGACGGAATCGCGAAGCGTCACAAAAGGCTCGGCTGAGGGTTCGAGCAAAACCCCGGGGACGGGCTCGAAAACGTCGTCGTGCTTTGTATCGACAAAGCTGTACGACATTGCCTCGTCAAAGCCGATGTCGGTTAACGTTTGCCTCAACTGTTTTTCGCGTCTCTCGGTCGGCTGATATTCACCCGCTCCGAAGGCCGGCGGCAATTCGTTAGCGATATTCTCGTAACCGGTGTGACGGGCGATCTCCTCAACCAGATCTTCCTCAATATTGATGTCGTGACGCCATGATGGTGAAGTGAATATCTGATTACCCGTTTGCGGTTCGATCCCAAGAGCGGTGAGAATCCGAACGCATTCATTGGTTGAGACGTCCAGTCCGGTTACCTGCATCACTGCAACGGAAATGTCGTTCGAGTCGACGGTAACCGGAACCGGATGCGTCGGGTACATATCGATCAACTCGCCTATTTCGCCTCCGGCGAGTTCACATATCAACTGTGTTGCCCGGTTTGATGCCCGGATAAGGTTCTCGATGTCAACGCCGCGTTCAAATCGGTAGCTGGCCTCAGTGTTTAGATTTAGCTTTCGCGACGTAGTTGTTATACTCTCGCGTTTAAAGAATGCGACCTCAAGTAATACATTAATAGTGCTTTCGGTGATACTTGAGTCCAAACCACCCATGACACCGGCGACGGCGACCGGTTTTTCCGCATCACAAATGGCGAGCATCGAAGCGTCCAATGTTCGTTCGACCTCATCAAGCGTTGTGATCGCCTCACCCTCACGAGCCAGCCTGACCACGATTCGGTTCCCGGTAAGCTTGTCCAGATCGAACGAATGCATCGGCTGACCGAGTTCGTGCATTACATAATTTGTAATGTCGGCAACATTATTGATAGAGCGTTCGCCGATCGCCTCGAGCCGGTCAACCAACCATTGCGGCGACTGTCCGATCTTGACGTTACGGATGATACGGGCTGTAAAGCGGTGACAAAGCTTTGAATCCTCTATCCGAACTACATCGCCGGCGAGAACAGCGGGAAGCGGTATCTCTGTAGGTTCAGATCTCGCAATTAAAGGTCGCTCCGTTATCACGCCGATCTCGCGTGCAACTCCTAGATGCGACAGGCAATCAGGCCGATTTGACGTCAGATCGATGTCAAAAACAAAATCCTCGTCATGAGCATGAACGCCCTCGACCGCCAAACCGACGTTGGTCAATTTTTCGCTTAAATCAGACGGCGACAGATCAATATCGATCAGATCTTTAAGCCAGTTGTAGCTGATATTCATTACAATTTACTCACTAGGTTGCCAGATCACCTTCCCAGCGCGATCGATGTAACCGGACTTTGAACCGCTCAGGATTAATGCGAAACCGTCGTTGAAACCGCTCACCCACTGAAACTTGGGTTCGATTACCCATTTCCCGGACTTGTCGATAAAACCCGTGAGAGATGACCCGTTCTCTACCGCTGCAAGGCCATCGGAAAACCCATCTGCACCTGAAAATTGAGGTTTGATAACAAAATTGCACTGCTTGTCGATGAACCCGTACTTATTATCTACACGGACTCGTGCAAGTCCCTCGGAAAAACCGCCTGGATTCTCGAAGGTTTAATCGCATAACAGTTTTCCATCTCGATCCTTAAAATTGTAGAGGCTATCATAAACCTTTTTTGTGCGCTCGACTTCGACAATGATTGCGTCGTCACTAAACCAATTGACCGTGGCAGAATCCAGCTTCCACAATTCGCGTCCGGACGTATCCATGACATAGGTTTCGGAGATCATGCTCTTGTATTTTTCGCTGTAACCGAGGTTTCGCGATACGATCGCCATTCCGCCATCGAAGCCTCGACTTATTGTGTCGAAAGACCCCTCGATCGCCCATTTGCCGGCTTTATTGATAAATCGTCTGACCCATCTGCCTTTCCTTGGATACGCCGCCATCCATTCGAGATCCTTATCGTAATAGCCGATCGCTGCGAATCCCTCTGAAAAACTCTCGGCTTCTTCAAACTTAGGTTGAACGACATATTTGCCGTCGCGATTGATATAGCCCCAAAGTTTCCCTAGTTGTACCAAAGCAAGCCCTTCGTTAAAACTGATTGCCCAATCATAAGTCGCCGGAATCGCTATCCTTCCAGCTTTATCGATAAAGCCCCACTTATTATTTGAAGCTTCGAACGGAGCCAATCCGTCTCTGAAAGAACCCGCGTCTCGCAGTTTGGCAGGTATGACCAATTTTCCGTTTCTATTGATGAAGCCAACTTTACCATTAACGCTGACTTTGGCAAGACCTTCTGAAAATCCCTTTCCCCAGGTAGAAATGTCCGATGGGTAAACAGTAAAGCACCGGTTATCGGAAGCAGACGCCGGAAAGCCTAATTTGTCACAATGTTGACGGTTCTTCTTAGCGTCCTTGGCTGTTTGTCGAGCTCTTAAAATGTCCTCTTTCTGATCACTGCCTTGAGCGTTCACATAGATCGCCACAAGACTAATTGTGATGAGAAAAAATAGACAATTCCTTATCATGTTCACCTGAACTGCTCCAAAAATCTCACGTCGTTATCGAACATCAGCCTGATATCATCGAGCGAATACATCAGGGCGCACATTCTTTCTAGGCCGAAACCGAAGGCGAAGCCGGAATAGATCTTTGGATCGACGCCGCAGGCTTTGAGGACGTTGGGATGAACCATGCCTGAGCCGCCGAGTTCGATCCAGCCCGAGCCTTTGCAGGGGCGGCAGCGGTCTCCGTCGAATTGGCCGGAGCCGTGACATTTGAAACAGGAGTAATCAAACTCGGCACTCGGCTCGGTGAAAGGGAAGTAGCTCGGGCGCATCCGCGTGATGGTGTCTTCACCGAACATCCGTTTTACCCACTCGTTGATCGTTCCTTTGAGATGAGCCATCGTTATGCCTTTATCGACGCATAGACCCTCGATCTGGTGAAACATCGGCACATGGGTCATGTCGGGCGTATCGCGGCGAAAGACTTTGCCTGGTGCAATTATGCGTATCGGAGCACCGCGGCGTTCCATTGCCCTGATCTGCACAGTCGATGTCTGCGAACGCAGAGCAAAACCGTCTGTCGTGTAAAAAGTATCC
>JBBRUA010000118.1:0-8943 GCA_038248245.1 Pyrinomonadales bacterium
GAGGAAGGGGAGGCCGGCTCTGCGCCGCGATATGCGATTGCGGTGAAAGCCGACCGAGCCGTGACGCTGGGCTGACCCCCCGGCGACAGCCGGCTACTGCCCGCGACGCCGAAGCTGACACAACACGCCACCGCCACGCAGGTCCAGGCAGCGTTGCACGAGCTCACCGGTGACAGCGAGGCGTTCCGGTTCGTCACGGGTCGTGTTCTGGACGGTCGCGTCCGAAGATATCTTTCCGCTGACGACTTTCATTACATTGATGCGTCCCGCGAATGGATCGGCGATGGTGCGAAAGACATATGCGGAGAAAGGTTCGTCGTTATTGTACTTTCGGTTAATGCGGTCGCCCGACATTTCGTTATCGGCGAAACCGTATTCCATCTCATGCGTTGCGGGATTTGGGGCAAATTCTACAAGATGATCGAGCATTGTCTGTATGCCGACGAGAGTTGTGGATGAAATGGCGTAAACGGGACAAAGTTTGCTGTTAGCGATGGCACGAGCGAGATTCGGAACGATGTCTTCTTCGGGCAGTGTGCCATTCTCGAAGTATTTTTCCATCAAGGCATCGTCAGATTCCGCGACTAGTTCGATCAAGCGTTCGCGGGTGGAATCGAGAAGGGCCTTTCCTTCGCTCGGGATCGCGATGCCTTTTGCCTTGCCGTCGGCGTCGAATTCGTATGCGCGTTGATGGACCACGTCAATCACACCGCGGAAATTGCCTTCTTGACCGATCGGCAAAGTAAAAGGAACGATCGAGCGGGCGAAGGATTCGGCTGCAGTATCGATGGCATGGCCAAAATCGGCGTTTTCCTTATCAAGCTTGTTAATCACCATAAATCGAGGCAGCATAAATTCGTTCGCGTACTGCCAGGTCTTTTCAGTCTGCACTTCGATTCCGTGAACTCCGTCAACGACGACCAATGCACAGTCAGCAACCCGTAATGCGGGCCGGGCGTGCGAAACGAACGCCGCGTAACCCGGCGTATCGATGAGATTAATCTTTGTATCTTTATATTCGAGGTGGGCAAAATTGTTGTTGAGCGAGACTTTTCGCTCGATCGAGTCATCGTCATGATCAGTTATGGTTGTGCCTTCGTCGACCTTTCCCCATCTTGGTGTTGATCCGGCAACGTGGAGCATCGAACTGACGAGTTGGGTTTTACCCGCGTCGCCGTGTCCAATGACAGCGAGGTTCCTGAGGTTTTCAGTTGTAAATGCTTTCATTTTCGGCAATCTCTCCTTGGGTTAAAATTTCGAGCTCCGGGCGTCGCGGACGGGACGGTTCATAGATATTGAACCTGACAGCGAAACAAATAAAGTTGTTGGCTAAACGTTAATGTAATCCTTGATCAGCTGAATGGCAAGAGGCGGAGCGGGCGCTTGGTTCCCGGTATTCAATCGGATGATATGCCAACGCGTACTTTCTTTTCCCAAGATTCAGTGGAACTTGAAACACATTATGTTATTATCTCGGTTAAATATTTGTTTTATGAGCGATTTTGAAGAGAGAATTTCGAGCCTCGATATGGGGCTTTTTGAGAAAATACCAAGTCAGTCCACCGATCACGACAAGCAGACCTTGCTCGCATGTCAACTGGCGGTTCGAGAGTTAAAGGACGGATATAATTACCTCGAGATCGGTTCCTATCTTGGCGGCAGCATCCAGCCTTACCTGCTTGACGAAAAATGTGCCAAGATCTACTCGATCGACAAACGACCGGATTCCCAACCGGATGCACGCGGTTTTGATTGGGTCTACAACAATAATTCGACGGCGAGAATGCTTGAATTGTTGAAAGATGTAAGTTCCAACACCGACAAGATCACAACGATCGACGGCGATACGGTCGCTATTAAGCCAAGCCAGGTCGAGGATAGGGTTCAGCTCTGTTTCATCGACGGCGAACATACGGATGAGGCGGTCTTTCGCGATTTCAGGTTTTGTCTGGATGTGGTCGATAGTAATGCCGCGATCATGTTTCACGATTCTCAGATAACCTATAACGGCATCGCGGCGTCTGTACGTTATTTAGAGGAAACGGGGCGTAAATTTCACGCCTATTCGCTCCCGAATTTCGCGTTCGTGATAGAGATCGGAGATTTTCCGATGCATCGCAATCCGCGAATTCTGGACAGGCTGATCGATAACCATCACAGTTTTCTCGAATCGCTCCAATATAACGACAATTATCGACGCTTTTCGACTCGGTTTCCATTCGGATTTATCCGGCGCACGTTGATAAAATTCCGCCGCTCGAACGTTAGCAATTGATCGAAGGGTAAGCTACAACGCAAAAACATCTTCGATAAACGTCTTATAGTTGTTCGGGCATCGAACGATTGTCCCGTTTTGTCTGCCGCTGGCCGAGATGGTCCGTTCAGACGTGAGGAGAATTGATGTTTAATAAATTGAAAATGATGCGTGTTTTGATCTCTTTTTCGTTGGTGTTTGCGATCCTGTTTTCGAGCATTGCGGTAATTGCTCAAGGTCCGGATCTGGTTCCGGTGAGCGATATTACGGGCGGGTCGAGCGTCTTTGTGTTTCGAACCACATCGCGCTCCGCACGAAAATTCTCGACCTCCGCAAAATCAACCCGGACCAGAACCCAACGGCTGGAGACAGCCAAGAAGATCAAAAAACAGTACGACACCCTCGCGATCTCGAAGCCAAATCGTGTGAGACTGACGCCGATTACACCGGACAATTTGCCTCCGGCGGTTAGAACGATGTCGCCTGAAAAGGCGTCGACCCTTTTCGGCGGTGTCGGTGAGTACTACATCGATCGTCGCGACAACGAAAACGCCATCAACGTTTTTCGCGAAGCGATCGAGATGAATCCCAAGAATGTAAAAGCTAAGGAAGGCTTGAGCGAAGTGTTGGCAATAAAGGGTACTGAACTATTATTGAAGGAACAGGCAACTACCGCCAAGGCGTTTTTCCTGGAGTCTTTAAATAATAATCCCAAAAATGCCGCCGCTTATTTTGGCCTTGGCGAGGTTTTTACCGATCTCGGGCAAGAGCCAGAGGCGATCGCCAATTACGAAAAAGCCCTCACGAATGACGGGGAACTGACGGAGATCTATGTTCCGCTTGGCATTTTGTATTACCAGGCCGGTGAGATCGCAAAAGCAGATACGATGCTGACAAAGGCAATGGCGACATCGTCGGAGACGGGCGAGGCTCAATTGTTTCTTGGCATGATCCGGATGTCGCAGAACCGAAATCAGGAAGCTCTGATTGCGTTCCAACGGGCGAAGACTCTTGACCCGATGTCTGCCGAAGCGGCTTATCAATCGGGCGAAATATTGGTCAGAATGGATCGAACTAGAGAAGCGATCTTGGAGTATCAGAAAGCTGTCGTTGTAAAGCCGAACTATTTCGATGCTTGGCTGAGCCTAGGCGACGCGCTGGCGGCGGAAAAGAATTTCGCCGAGGCGGTTGTGGCTTACAAACAAGCGACGAAGCTTAAAAACGATAGTGCGGACGCCTTCGCAGGTCTTGCCGATGCTCAGCGGATGACCGGAAGCTACAATGAGGCGATCGCAAGCTATAACCTAGCCATCCTTTTTACAACCCGCAATGCGAATCACAGTAAAGACGTAGTTGCTGACTTCTACAGTAAGGTCGGTTATTCGATCGGTCAGCAATGCACGTTAAATATGAAGAAATCGGTTGCCTGCCAGTGGCCGCAAGCGATAAGGGCTCTTGAGAAAGCGGTCGAATTAAGCGGCGGTAACACGGCCGATTTCGCGAATCTTGGCTGGGCTTACTACAACGCCGCCCGTGACGATGGTTACCAAAAACGCGACACCGAACGCCTTGCAAAGCTGGAGCTGGCAAAAACCAATTTAACTAAAGCAGTCTCGGGAAATCCCACATATGTCGAAGGCCCGCTCT
Source organism: Pyrinomonadales bacterium (assembly GCA_038248245.1). Taxonomy (GTDB): domain Bacteria; phylum Acidobacteriota; class Blastocatellia; order Pyrinomonadales; family Pyrinomonadaceae; genus OLB17. The sequence continues at coordinate 3,902 of JBBRUA010000118.1, forward strand.
TAAATCTTGGTATGGTTTTGACAGATCTCGGTGATTACTCCGGAGCGGTAACGGCGTTAACAAAGGCAACGTAGAAGCAGCCAAAATGGGCGTTCGCGTTAAATGAATTAGGCATTGCCTATCGTAAACAAGACAAATATAAGGAAGCCGCTAACAACTTTCGCAAAGCGACCGAGGTAGACGATAACCTTGTTGCTGCTCACTACAATCTTGGCGAGGCCGAGCTGAAAAACGGCAATGTTAGCGCGGCCAAAAAGGAGTATCAGAAGTTGAAAAAGATGGGTCAGAACACCATGGCTAGTCAACTCGAACTGATCTCTAAAGGTGCCGTTCTAAAATAGATCTTCGCGTGATCTCTATCAACATTCAGGAAAACGTAAAACTCGCGCCCTACACGACGATGAAGATCGGCGGTCGGGCGCGTTTCTTTGTTCGTGCGGTTTGCGAGAACGATGTTGTGGATGCCGTCAACTTTGCGAGGTCAAGCGATCACAAACTTTTCATTCTTGGTGGCGGTAGTAACGTTCTGATATCGGACGTCGGATTTGACGGCGTCGTTATTCAGATCGGAATAACGGGCGTGGAGTCGTCCTCTAGCCCGGCAGTTGAAACTCGGAACTCGGCACTTCTCTCCGTCGGAGCCGGGGAGAATTGGGATGAATTTGTCGCTTTATGCGTTCGTAGGGAGCTGGCCGGAATTGAATGTCTTAGCGGAATACCCGGTTTCGTCGGCGGAACGCCCGTGCAAAATGTCGGTGCGTACGGGCAGGAAGTATCTGAATCAATCGTCAGCGTCAGGTGTTTTGATCTACTTACCGATAAATTCACAGATCTCGAAAACGCTGAGTGCGGATTTGCATATCGAACGAGCATTTTTAATTCAGGCATGGCGGGCAGATATATCGTTACCGGAGTGACTTTTTCGCTTGAAGTGAATGGTGAGCCAAAAGTGACCTACAAGGATCTTCGCGATAGTTTCGTCGACCACACTCCATCACTAGGTGACGTCCGTGACGCCGTTCTTAAAATTCGCCGGGCGAAATCGATGGTTATCGACGACACCGACCCAAATTCGAAGAGCGTCGGATCATTCTTCAAGAATCCGATCGTGTCGAAAAAGAAATTCGAATCCATCGCTGCTAATTTCGAAACCGTTCCAGGCTTTGCGGTCGACCATGAAAAAGTTAAGATACCTGCCGCTTGGCTGATCGAGAATTCGGGCTTTCCAAAAGGTTATGCAATAGGAGAAGCCGGGATTTCGTCGAACCATACTCTCGCGATCGTAAATCGCGGAGCTGCCTCGGCGCAAGATATTTTGGGTCTAAAAGACGAAATTCAAAAAAAGGTCGAAACGAAATTTGGTATCGAACTCACGCCGGAGCCAGTATTTGTAGGCTTTTGAGCTTGCGCAAAAAGAATAAATATTTTCGTCTTACTTGGAGTATAATTATTTCTACTTTTCTATCCGAGGACCATTATGAAGCGTATAAATACATTCCTGAGTTTTCTCGTTCTCTTTTCGATATTTCTTTCTACGGTTCCGACAGTGTCGGCGGCACCGCCATTCTTTGACGGTCCGGATGTTGTCACATCCGAAAGTATCGCGGGCGGCGGCAGTGCCTTTGTCTTTAGGTCTTCGCGAAAACAGCCGCAGGACGGTATGGGAATGCGGTCCGCGTCCAGCAACGAGGGCGTCGGTGGACGAGCAAAGGTAGCGAGAAGCAACGCACAGATCGCCGCCGCGGCAAAAAAGCGAAAGGCCGCAGCCGCAGCCGCCCGTAAAAAGGCGATGGTCGCCGCAGCGAATAAGAAAATTGCCGCTTCGAATACTTTGACCGCAAAAGCGGAGACGTTTCTCGATGGTGGCCAGAGCGATCAGGCTATAACCAATTTCCGTGCAGCGTTGGTTCAAAATCCAAAAAATGTTCGTGCGACAAATGGCCTTAGCGATGCCTTGACGGAGAAGGGAATCTCGGTTGCCGGTGAAACCAATAATTCTGCGGCACTCATCTATTTTGACGAAGCTGTGAAACTCGATAAGAAAAATGATGTTGCCTTTGCCAAACGCGGAGCTATCTTCGACGCCAGTGGTGATAGGGAAAAAGCGATCACGAACTACGAATCGGCTATCGCGGTAAATCCCGAACTAGCCGGATTGCAAACCAATCTTGGACTCGCTTACCTCGACAGCGGCGATATCGTCAAGGCTGAATCTTCACTGCTAAAAGCAGAGGCCGGCGGAGCGGATACGATTGATACGAGGACGCTGCGTGGACTGATTCTTTTCAAGCAGAACAAAAACGACGAGGCCTTGAAGGCATTTGACCGGGTTTTAGAATTAGATGCTCGCAATGCGTCGGCGACATATCATCGTGGCCAGATCTACGAAAAGCTGAATCAAAACGATAAATCGATCGAAGCGTATCGAAAATCTCTCGAACTCGAACCAGGTTATGGGCCGGCAGAATTTGACCTTGGTGTTGCGTATTACAACTCAGGCGATTACAAAAACGCAGAAATCTCTTATCAAAATGCGATCAAATCAGATCCGAAGAATTACCAGGCTCACGCTAATCTTGCGAGCACATATCGGCAACTGGAACGCTTTCCGGAAGCCAATGCGGCGTACAAGATCGCTTCCAACGGTATTAAAACCGCTGACCTTTACAGCGAGTGGGGATTTTGTTTAGGCAAGACGAATGAGTGGGACAAAGCGGCCGCCCGGCTCCAAACGGCCCGCGAACTGAGTCCTACGGCGATCGATAATTCGAATGTCGGATGGGCGTACTACAACTCTGGTGCGGCGAAGGCCGAGGCAAAAGATGACGCCGGTGCACAGGCTGAATACGCTCTTGGTAAAGCTTATTTGGAAAAAGCCGTTCAACAAGATCCGAAGCTCGACGCCGCTTATCTGAATCTCGGTTCGACACATAACGGTCTCGGCGAATTCCAGGCCGCTGTCACCGCACTCAATGTCGCAGTCGGTCTGCGCAAAGACTGGGTTGTGGCCATAAATCAACTCGGCCTTGGCTATCGAGGTATGAATGATCTGGCGAACGCGGTCGCTACGTTCAAGCAGGTAACCCAACTCGACGGCAACAACGTCTTTGGGCTATTCAATCTGGGCGAAGCATATAACGCCAGCGGGAACAAGAAAGAAGCCAAAAAGATCAACGATAAGCTTAAGAAGATCAATCCGGCATTGGCGAGCAGGCTCGACGGCATTTTCAACGGAAAAGCTGTCGTCAACGATGCGAAAAATAAGATCGAGAATAAGATCCCGAAACTACCCAGATTTCCTTAAAGATCAGTTCACGATTACCTATTCACAAAGTGCGGTTATAATGACCGCACTTTTTTTGTATAATCGGGAGTTAAAAAAATAATGCCAAGACGTAACGATATACACAAGATTCTCATCATCGGCTCCGGCCCGATCGTGATCGGACAGGCGTGTGAATTCGACTATTCAGGCACGCAGGCCTGTCGTGCTCTGAAGCAGGAAGGCTACGAGGTCGTGCTGGTCAATTCAAATCCGGCGACGATCATGACCGACCCCGAGATCGCTGATAAAACCTATGTTGAACCGCTAACCCTCGAAACTTTGACCGCAATTATCGATAAGGAACGCCCGGACGCTTTGTTGCCGACAGTCGGCGGTCAGACGGGATTGAATTTGTCCGTCGAACTTTACGAAGCCGGAGTATTGGAAAAGTTTGGCGTGCAGTTGATCGGAGCCAACATCGATGCGATAAAGGTCGGTGAAGACCGCGAATTGTTCAAGGCGGCCATGGATGAGATCGGAATTCCGAGCGCTAAGGGCGGTTTCGCCTACACATGGGAACAAGCGAGGGAGATCGTTGAGTCGACCGGTTACCCCGCGATCGTTCGGCCTTCGTACACCCTCGGCGGAACCGGCGGAGGAACGGCATACAATCCGGATGAATTCGAAGAGATCGCTAAAGGCGGCCTTGCTGCGTCGCCAAATTCACAGATCCTTGTTGAAGAGTCGATCCTAGGCTGGAAAGAGTATGAACTCGAGGTAATGCGCGACCTCAATGACAACGTCGTGATCATTTGCTCGATCGAGAATTTTGATCCGATGGGAGTGCATACAGGAGATTCGATCACGGTCGCCCCGGCACAAACATTGACTGATTTCGAGTACCAGCGACTTAGAGATATGTCGATCGCCTGCATTCGAAAGGTAGGCGTGGAAACGGGCGGATCGAACATTCAGTTCGCGATCAATCCGGAAAACGGAGATGTTCGGATCATCGAAATGAACCCGCGAGTATCGCGCTCATCGGCACTTGCCTCGAAGGCGACCGGCTTTCCGATCGCAAAGATCGCCGCGAAACTTGCTGTCGGTTACACTCTCGACGAGATACCAAACGATATCACTAAAAAGACGCCCGCCTCGTTCGAGCCGACGATAGATTACGTAGTAACTAAGATCCCGAAGTGGGCTTTTGAAAAGTTTCCCGGTGCCGAGGATGTGCTCGGGACGCAGATGAAATCTGTCGGCGAAGTGATGGCGATCGGCCGGACTTTCAAGGAATCGTTATTTAAGGCATTACGTTCACTTGAGGCGGTTAAGCCATTGCGTTTACAGGATGTTCCGTATTCCGAATTGCAGCGTAAATTAGCCCGGCCGAATTCTCAGCGATTCTCTTATGTAACCTACGCACTACAGAACGGTTACTCGATGGAAGAGGTTCATCGCCTTACAAAGATCGATCCTTGGTTCCTCGACCAGGTTCAGCAGGTCATGGAGTTGCAGGATGAGATCGCCGATCAACCGCTATCCGAAATCTCGGACGAGAAGTTGCGTCTTGCCAAGGAATACGGCTTATCCGACCGGCGGCTTTTTTCGCTGACCGGAGCGTCAGAGTTGGACATAAGGGAACATCGCAAAGCGCGTGGCATCGTTCCCGTTTATAAACGCGTGGATACTTGCGGAGCCGAGTTTGAATCCTTTACGCCCTATCTCTATTCAACATATGAGGAAGAATGTGATGCTGAACCATCTAACCGTAAGA
>JBBRUA010000119.1:0-8853 GCA_038248245.1 Pyrinomonadales bacterium
ACGAATACGCCGTTTACACCGAAGACGGTGCCGCCTACCGCAAAAATATGGACCGGCTGAGCCGAAAATGGAACACGGCAAAAGAGATGGTGCCGCAGTTGGAGATTCGTCGGAGTTCGGACACTCCTGTCCGCGTGAGAGCGACACACGAAGACCATCTCGCCGGAGGCACCGGCGATGCGGACAGGAGTGTCCGTGCTCCGTTGGGCGTAATCTACTTCGGCACCTCAACCTACGCCGCCGAAGAAGCTCTTGATCTCCTCACCGAAGAGGGAATTCACCTCGACGCGATGCGTGTCCGGGCGTTCCCGTTCGGCAAGGCGTTTAGCGATTTTATTGAGTCGCATGGAACATTGTTTGTCATTGAGCAGAACCGCGATGCTCAGTTTCGCAGTTTGATGATGATCGAATTGGGAGTCGCTGCGTCGAAGTTGATATCGGTTCTAAATTACGACGGAACGCCTATCACAGCGGATGATATTCTGGGTCAGATAAAAGGAAGGCTAGAATAATATGAAATCGATTAAACTTAAGTTAGTCCTAATTCCGTTGTTTGTGCTCGCGGCTGCGGTGTATCCGCAGCAGCCAACGTCCTCGGTCAGCCCTCATCAGCCCGTTATCAAAACCTTTCAGCTCGACAGCAAGTTGATGGCGAGGCAAATGCCTTACTCGGTTATTTTGCCGGCTAATTACGAGGCCGACAAAGAGATGCGTTTTCCGGTTATTTATGTGCTGCACGGGCTCGGGGGTAGCCATAAGATCACGAAGCTTAGTTCAGCAAAATATACCGACAAACAGCGCGTCATTATGGTCTTTGTCGAAGGCGGCAACAGTTTTTTTACCGACAGTGCGACAAAACCTAACGATAAATATGAAACCTACATCATCAACGAGTTGATACCCGAAGTGGATAAGAATTTGCGAACCGTCGCCTCGCGGCCAGGCCGGGCGGTCGCGGGAGCCTCAATGGGCGGCTACGGATCTTTGAAATTGGGGATCAAGTATCCGCAGTTATTTTCACTGGCAGTCTCGTGGAGTGGCGCGGTAAATGTCACAGCATTTCATGACGCCAAAGAGCTGCCGCCGATCCCAGGCCTAAAGATGATGCTGACGACGATCTTTGGTGACGGTAAAGATCGCACGGTTATCAATGCAAATGATCTGACTAAACTATTCAATGAATATCCGGCTGACAAACTAAAGGAGCTTCCGTTCTTCTATCTCGATTGCGGGACCGAGGATGAATTGGGATTGTTCAAACCCAATCGTGACCTTTCGGAGCTGATGATCAACCGCAAGATACCCCACGAGTACCGACAATTTCCTGGTGATCACTCAGTAAATCCACCCAACACTTTTCCGGATCTGTATTCTCTAAGTGAAAAGATATTTGCAAAACAAATGGCTGCTTCGGCAAAATAGGAATAGGAGCGGTTATTCATAATTCATATGACCTACGTTAAACCAACATTCCGTCATCCGGCTTGTGGGGAAGAACGCGGCTTGGCTATACGGTCTTATCGGTGAGGTCCCGCTTTCGACGCTGTGCGCGCCCATGCGGGGCATGACTGATTGTAGTGACTCGAACGGATCGAACGTGCTAAAATTCGGCTAACGAGGTGTGACTATGACACATTCAATAACATTAGAACTGCCGGAGACCGTTTATAAAAAGCTCGTCGAGAAAGCGTCAAAGAACGGCAAACGAGTAGAAGAATTCGCTGTCGATCAACTGTCAAATGGCGATTCGGGCGTGGTAGACGATCCGTTTGAGAAGTTTATTGGGTCGCTGCATACCGACGTTCCCGATTGGGCTGATAATCACGACAAATATATCGGCGAGCAGCTGATGCGTGAAATGCGCGGTGAGAATGAATGACGAAGATATTTGTTGACACTTCCGGCTGGGGACATCTCGCAGACCCAATGCAACAGTTTTCGCGAGAAGCGGCGGAAATCTATAAAGAAGCACGAATATCTGGCAGCATCGTTACCACAAATTATGTGATGTCGGAACTGACGGCCCTTCTTATGAGTCCGCTCCGTGTAACCGGGCCAAAAAGAATCGAGATCCTCAGCGGAATTCGAACTTCGGGCTTTATCAATATTGTCCACATTGATGCGACATTAGATGATCGAGCCTGGAAATTACTACAGGAGCGGCCCGACAAGGCTTGGAGTCTTGCCGATTGTTCGAGTTTTGTACTTATGACTGAACTTGGAATTACAGAAGCGTTGACAACTGACCATCATTTTGAACAGGCAGGATTCGTTCGACTTTTGAAAAAGCATGACCTACGTTAAATCAACATTTCGCCATCCGGCTTTGCCCAAGAATGATCTAGGGTACACGGTCGATTATTATGAGGGATCGCTGTCGACGCTTTGTGCGGGGTGCGGGCATGACGGGATCTCGGCGGCGATTGCGCAGGGGTGTTTTGAGCTGAACATTCAGCCGCATCGTGTGGCGAAGCTGTCAGGTATTGGGTGTTCGTCGAAAACGCCGGCTTATTTTTTATCTAATTCGCATGGGTTCAATTCCGTGCATGGCCGTATGCCTTCGGTGGCAACGGGAGCTAACCTGGCGAATCGCGATCTGATCTATTTGGGCGTTTCCGGTGACGGCGATACGGCTTCGATCGGGATGGGGCAGTTTGTTCATGTCATCCGGCGAAATCTGAACATGGTCTACCTCGTGATGAATAACGGTTGCTACGGGCTGACCAAAGGCCAGGATTCGGCGACCGCCGATAATGGCTCAAAGAATAAACACGGCTCCATCAATCTGTTCGAATCGATCGATCTTGCAAGCCTCGCTATCGAACTGGGAGCGACATTTGTTGCTCAAAGTTTCTCAGGTGATAAGGGTCAGCTCATTCCGCTAATAAAAGCGGCGATGAGCCATCCGGGATTTGCGTTTATCAACGTCATTTCGCCGTGTGTAACGTTTAATAATAATCCGGGCTCCACGAAATCGTACGATTACGTCCGCGAACACATGGAAACGACCGCCATGATCGATTTCGTGCCGATCGCGAGGGAGATCAAAGCCGATTACGCTGAGGGAACTGCTCAAAATCTGCAAATGCACGACGGTTCGACGCTTAGCCTCCGAAAACTCGATAATGATTGGGACCCGTTGAATAGAATATCGGCGATGAACGCAGTTCAGCAATCGCGTATCAAGGGCGAGATCCTGACCGGCTTGCTTTATATGAATCCTGACACATCCGATCTCCACGATCTTATCCAGACGAGCGACAGGCCGCTTAATTCATTGACTAAGGATGAACTGTGTCCAGGAGCGGACATACTGACGAAGATCAACGAAGGTTTAAGATAAGAGAGTTGGCTCCTAGAGCGAACTGCCAGGTAATCTCCACTTGATTGTAAAGTTTTTCGAAGTTTCGCGTTTTCGAATGCAGACGGCGTTATCTTGATGTTTGATCCATTCGGATCAAGGTATTTTTCGAATCGAAATAGCGATCAACAAAAAGAGCCCCGAAAGGCTCTTTTTGTATTTTCTCGATCTATCAGTCTTTTGTGATAAAGTCCGAACACGATCAGATGGTCGGATTTTTCAGAATAACCGCGAGAGCTTTCATTCGTGCAGCGTCTGTGCTGATCTTAGACGCACGAGCCTTTTTCTCCATAGCTGACGCCTGCTTTTTAAGGCCTTTGCCCGCCGATCTCGACGCTTCTGCCTTTTCGATCGCACCTCTGAGCGAAGCAGTTTCTGCTGCGGTTAATGCCTGCGAACGTTCGAGTTGATCGACGTAGGCTTTTGCGATCACTAATTTATTCGACCACTCAATTTTTTGCTGGTTCTGAACGTTCAATTCATCAACTTGAATGGATCTCGCCGCGTCTATTTCGTTTTGAGTCAGATATTGGCTTGGAGTCAGTTCGAAAATATCCAGCCCACGTGCGATCTCGGATGAATAGATTCGGCCATTGTACCAATACGCGGACCACGAACCCGCGAGAACGAGCATTTTGGGGTCTACCGGACCGCGATCGAAATAGGCGATCTCAAATGGTTTACTCGCGTCGGTAAAATCCATAATGGAAATGCCGCCCTGATACCAAGCCTGAACTTTGATGTCGCGTCCCGGCACCGGAACCAGCGAACCGTTATGAGCAACGCAGTTTTCGCTATCGCCTTGAGCCGCGGGCATTTTGTAGTAGCTAGCGAACCCTAGTTTGTTATCCGCAAGACGAAAGATCGCGTTGGCTCCCCATTTATTAGGATCGCTTACGCGGCAACGTGCACCGAGGCCGCCGCCCCATTCATCAGTGAAGACAACCTTTGTACCGTCATTAGAAAAAGCGGCGGAGTGCCAATAGGCATAGTTTGGATCATTGACGGCATCCACGCGTTTGGGATTTACCGGATCTTTGATGTCGAGCAGGATCCCATTCCCCGAACACGCTCCGGCAGCAAGGCCGATCGCCGAATAAACGGTTATGTCGTGGCACTGATCAGTGTCAGACGGTTTGCCTAAGGCGTTGCCGTCGTGTGACCCGCCATTGTTCAATCCGTTTACGACGCCAGTTCTGGGATCCATAAAAACGCGAGGACTCGAGACTACCTTTGAAATTTGAGGTGCCGCGAGCGGGACCTTTATCACTTCGATACGGAAAAGTGCGGTATTCGGATCCTTGTCGGGTGCCTCGCCGGAACAGCCTGCCAACTCTTCGGGTGGGCGGACAAACGAGGTTCCTGAAACATAAATATAGACGTTATCTTTGTCTTTTGGATCTGTTACCAACGTGTGCGTGTGAGAGCCGCGGCAGGTTTGAACTGCCCCGACCTGCTTTGGATTCGAAATGTCAGATATGTCGAAGATACGGACGCCGCGAAATCTATCTTTATTAGCTCCCGGCCCTTCGGAACGCGGTTGACCGTCGGCTGGTGGCGGAGTTGGGGCAAAACCTTCGGTACTGCAATCCAGACGCCCATTTGGCATTTCAACCGACATAAAGAGTAAGTTTTTATGAACGGAAACGTCGCCCTGTCCGCCCGGGCAGATCAAGGAGGTCAAGAGCTTCGCCTTCGATGGATCGCCGATGTCATAGATGTTGATTCCGTAAAAGTTTCCGAGAAATAGGTGATTTCCCTGAAAGGCTAGGTCTGAATTTGCAAACGCAAGGCCGGCAAAACTCATTTTCATCGCCGCAGGAATCTGTGACGTATCGTCAACACCGATTGACTTCAACGCTTTATCAACTTTTGGATCGGCTGGATCGATGCCAAGCTGGAACGCGTCAGGCTTTTTGAGTAATATCAGGTGCTTCATACCAAAAGCCACTTCACCTGCATCAAAAAATCCCGGTGAGAGTTTAGTGCGTGGATCTTTCGCATCCGATCCGGTCATCCCGGCCGGGAGTGGTGGAGCAGACGGAACGCCGCCTTGGCCTAAACCGCTAATTGCGAAGCATGAGCACAAAAACAGGGAGGCTGTAAGTGCGCGGAAAATATTAGTGCGTACGTGATTCATCATTTCTCCTATTAACGGTTCTTAACCAACATGGTCTGCATTACCTTTATCTCCGCCCGCTGTCCGCTATCGACGTCGGTCGCAAAGTTAAACAACTCAGCATCCTGACCCGCCCCGGCGGTATCGAACATGTCCTCGACCATGATCAACGCTCCGGTGTGATGCTGGATCATTCCGGTCAAGAACAAACGGTCGAATTCAGAGCCCTTGGCATTTTTTAATGCGGCCATCTCTCTAGTGCTAAGCATTCCGGGCATAAGCGCCGAGTGGTGTGCGTTGTGGTCCATACCTGGCATATCCATGCTGTCCATTGCACGCATCGAAGGCATCTTCATCGAGGTCGACCGGCCGCGAGCTTCGAGCCATTGTTTCATAAAATTGATCTCATCAGACTGAGATTGACTTATACGTGATCCGAGCAAGCGAAGTTCTTTATTTTCCGTTCGTGAATTCATCAACGCGACCATCTCAACTGCCTGAGCGTGATGCATGATCATGCCCTGCATAAATTCAGTATCTTTTGCTGAGATCGGCGGCAAAACCGCGGGTGTATCCGAAGGAAGTCTTCGCGTGGCTTCTCCGGGAGCTCCGGGCTGAACCACGACCGGCGATCCGTTTTGAGCAAACATCGGGATCGATAAGAAACAAATCAAGACAAATACGTTAATAATGCCGCAATTTAGACTCGCGGTCTTGTTTCGTGATTTCGGAAAATGAATCGCGCTAAGACTGTTAGGAAGGTTTTGTAATTTGTTGGGCATAGAAATACCACCTTACCACAGATGGCAAATACCATTAAAGACCGGGACTTGAGCGACCGATTTTGATCGTTAAATTAGGATCGATGGCCTGACAAACTGGAAGGAGTAAGCGGAAGGAATAAGGTTTTATTTAACCGTGACCGTTCGCAAACCTTTTTTCTTCAGAAAACCAAAAAGGCACTAACAATAGAATATTCCAATGATAGTGCCCTTTATTTATTAAAGTTACTGGTATTACGATACCGTACTCTTTTTGAATACAGCCAATAACTCTTTGGCGGCCTCTTCACTGCTTGCCGGATTTTGACCGGTTATCAGCATGCCATCTTTTACCACGTACGAGCTCCAGTCGCTCCCGCTGGAATAGATGCCGCCCTTTGCTTTCAGTTCGTCTTCCAGCAAGTAGGGAACTACCTTTGTTAGCTGTACAGCCTCTTCCTCGCTGTTTGTAAAGCCGGTCACTTTTTTTCCATTAATCAGTGGCTCGCCATTTTCATCCTTCACATTTAACAGCGCGGATGGTGCATGGCAAACTGCTGCGACAGGCTTACCCGCAGTCCAGAAACTCTGGATCAATGCGATTGAATCGTGGTCATCATATAGATCCCACATCGGGCCATGACCTCCAGGGTAAAAAACAGCTTCAAAATCTGCTGCGTTTACTTCAGCCAGTTTTTTAGTATGGGCCACCTTTTCTTTCAACGCCTCATCGGCATAGTAACGTTTCGTTGCCTCAGTTTGAGCATCGGGAGCCTCGCTCTTGGGGTCGATGGGTGGTTGACCGCCTTTGGGTGAGGCAATGACAACGTCAACGCCCTCATCGGCCATTACATAGTAAGGAGCTGCAAACTCTTCTATCCAAAACCCTGTCTTCTGGCCCGTATTCCCTAACTCACTGTGGGAGGTTAATACAAATAATACTTTCATAATCTTATTCTTTTGTAGAAAAAGCGTTGGTTTTACACTTTAATAAAGAGCTTAACTGTCATCAATATCACTGGTACGAACCAGCTTTTTATTAATGAACTCATCTATACCCAAAGACGAAAGTTCTCGGCCATAACCACTTTGGTTCGTGCCGCCGAAAGGCAGATCAGGTTGTGTTCCGGTTGGGTGATTGATAAATACCATTCCTGTGTCAATTCTTTCTGCCAATTTTTGTCCACGTTTTTCATCTGCTGTAAAAATAGCTCCGCCGAGGCCAAATCTGGTTGCATTTGCCAATGCGACGGCTTCGTCTTCAGAACTAACACGGTAAACAGAAGCAACCGGTCCGAACAACTCTTCATGATATGCCTCCGCATCTTTTGGTATGTCCGTGAGAATAGTGGGCTGCATGAAAAATCCCTGCATGTCAAAACGTTTACCGCCCGTTAGGAGTTTTGCACCTGCTTTTAATGATTTCTCTACCTGAGCTTCTAGGTCTTCCAACGCAGATTTACTGCTGAGCGGTCCAAGTTTTGTTGCTTCCTGCATCGGGTCGCCCGGCTCCATACTCTCTAACGCTCCTTTGAATTTCTGCAGGAATTCGTCGTAAACTTTGTCCATTACGATAAATCTTTTTGCGGCAGTGCAAGCCTGTCCGCAGTTTTGCATCCTGCCGTACACCGCCCATTTTACCGTCTTATCCATTTCTGCATCTTCCAACACTATAAACGGGTCGCTACCACCGAGCTCGAGTACAGACTTCTTTAAATTTTTACCAGCCGCTGCTGCTACGCTGGCTCCGGCACCTTCACTCCCGGTAAGTGAGACTCCTTTAATCACCGGATCTGCTATTAGGTCGTTTATTTTTTCACTGCTTATAAATAGATTGGTGTACAAACCGTCCGGGGCACCCGCATCCGTGAATAAGGTTTCTATGGCATGTGCACATTGCGGCACATTTGAGGCATGCTTTAGCACGATACAATTGCCTGCCATAATATTAGGTGCAGCAAACCTTGCAACCTGATAATGAGGGTAATTCCATGGCTCTACGCCAAGCAAGACACCTATCGGTTCTTTTCTCACGTAAGCCGAACCTTTCTCCAGACTGAGAGGCTTATCTGCCAAAAACTCTTCTGCGTGGGTCGCATAGTATTCGTAGATCGATGCAGCCAATTCTACTTCGCCTTTACTTTCTTCTATCCGTTTCCCCATCTCTACCGTGATGAGCTTGGCGAGATCGTCCGATCTTTCCCGCATGAGGTCTGCCACCTTTTGTACGATTTTTGTTCGACCATCGAAACTCGTATTGCGCCAGATTTCAAAACAGGCTGATGCCCGTTGCAATTTTTCGTCTAAATCCTGATTACTTATTTCATCAAAAGATTTGACGTCTTCACCCGTATATGGATTTACCGTTTTGTATGCCATCGTTTTATTTTTAAGCTTTTAGTCGAAGTTATTCCCTTAACCGTGCCAAGGACAGAAATGACCGGAGAGCAAGCGTTTCGGCCTGTACTCCGGTCATCCTTCTTGTACAAAATCATCGACTACTCTTATCTAGATGAAGACCGCGGAGCGCTTGCTCGGATAGTAAATTCAGTGCCGTTTCGAAGTTCCAAATCGTCACGTCCCTGAATGTACACCGAACCGGCTCCGGCTCC